>NZ_JCANOT010000035.1:0-50193 GCF_059552495.1 Methyloversatilis sp. S146-33 | reverse complement strand
GCGCCGGCGGACAGGCGTCGAGCAGGGCGAGCGCGGCACCGCGGGCGTGACCGGCGAGCGGGCCGAGCAGCGGATGGCCGGCTCCGATGCCGAAGATACGCACCAGCGCGTCGGTGAAACCGCCAGTCGCTGCGCGATCGGTGCGGCGCAGCCGGCCGTAGCGTTCGAGCACGTCGGCAATATCGCCCTCACCGCGTGCCAGCACCGGCAGCAGGCACTCGGCCAGCTGGCCGACGTCGCGCAGCGCGAGGTTAAGCCCCTGGCCGGCCACCGGATGCAGCGTCTGGGCGGCATTGCCCAGCCACACCTGATGTCCGCGTACGACCTCGGCGCGCATGCGCAGCGTCAGCGGCCAGGCGCTGCGCGGGCACAGCGCGGAGAACTGCACGCGGCCGCCGAGCGCGGCCGACAGCCGTGCGAGGAACTGCGCATCCGGTTCGTCGCGCAGTGCGGTGGCTTCGGCCGCCGCACAGGTGAATACGACGGCGTAGTCGCGGCCGCAGGGCAGCAGCGCGACCGGACCGTCCGGCGTGAAGCGCTCGTAGGCGACGTGACCGTGCGGACGCGCCGGCGTCGCCAGCGCGATCACCGCGTGCTGGCCGTAGTCGCGGCTGCGCGCCAGCGCCTCGTCGTCGGCGATGCGGCCTTCGCACCAGATCAGCACACGGGTGCGGAAGGTGCCGGCGGCGGTGTCAACCTGCACGAAGTCGCTGTCCTCGCGTGCGCCGGTGACGGCGAGCGCGTGCCGCACATCGAGCCCGAGCGCCTGCGCGCGGCTGCGCAAGGCACGCACCACGGTGCCGGCGCGGGCGACGTGGCCCAGCGCGTCGAGGCCGTAGTCGGCGGCGCGCAGTTCGGTGCGGCCGAAATGACCGCGCTGCGAAATGTGGATGGTGCCGATCGGCGTCGCGTCGGCGGCCGGCCAGGCCTGCAGCGTGCGCAGGATGTCGCGCGAGCCGGCCGACAGCGCGATCACCCGCGTGTCTTCCAGCGCGCGCTCGGCCGGGCCGGCATCAGCGACAAGTACCTGCAGACCGGCGGCGCGCAAGGCGCAGCCGGCGGCCAGCCCGACCGGGCCGGCGCCGACGATGAAGGCATCGAGCGGCGGTGCGACGACGACCTCGCTCATCCGCGCGCCTCGGCCATCACGGCTTCGATGTCAGCGATGGTCTTGGGCGCGGCGGCGGTGTAGATGTCGCAGCCGTCGGCGGTGACGATGACGTCGTCCTCGATGCGGATGCCGACGTTCCAGAAGGCCTCGGGTACGTCGTCGGCCGGGCGGATGTAGCAGCCAGGCTCGACCGTCAGCACCATGCCCGCTTCGAGCGTGCGCCATTCGTTCGGGCCGCCGCCGCGCGGGCGGTACTCGCCCGCGTCATGCACGTCCATGCCCAGCCAGTGGCCGGTGCGGTGCATGTAGAAGCGGCGGTAGTCGCCCTTGTCGATCACTTCGTCGAGCGAACCCTTGAGCAAGCCGAGGTCCAGCATGCCCTGCGCCAGCACCTTGACCGCGGCGTCGTGGTAGTCGATGAAGCGCGCGCCCGGCTTCACTTCGGCGAAGGCGGCGGTCTGTGCATCCAGCACCAGCTGGTAGACGTCGCGCTGTGCGGCGTTGAAGCGGCCGCTGACCGGCCAGGTGCGGGTGATGTCCGAGGCGTAGCCGCCCAGTTCGCAGCCGGCGTCGATAAGCAGTAAATCGCCGCCGTGCAGTTCGGCGTCGTTCGACACGTAGTGCAGCACGCAGGCATTGGCGCCGCCGGCGACGATGGAACCGTAGGCCGGCGCTTCCGAACCGCTGCGGCGGAATTCGTGCAGGATTTCTGCCTCGATTTCGTATTCCATCGCGCCCGGGCGGGTGGCCTGCATCGCCCGCCGGTGGGCGCGGGCGGAAATGTCGGCGGCGCGGCGCATCAGCGCCTGTTCGTGCAGGTCCTTGATCAGCCGCATGTCGTCCAGCGGCTGGCGGATGTCCAGCAGTTCGGACGGCGCCTGACGGCCGGCACGCACCTGCGCGCGCACCGCGTTCAGCGCCGCCATCATGCGCTGGTCCCACGCTGCGTCCTCGCCGATCACGTAGTGCAGGCGCGGCTGGTTGGCCAGCAGCTCGGGCAGCGTCGCGTCCAGTTCGGCATACACATGGGCTTCGTCGAAGCCGAATTTCTCGCGCGCGGCGTCCGGGCCATGGCGCCAGCCGTCCCAGATTTCCCTTTCCTCGTTCTTCTCGCGGCAGAACAGGATGCTGCGCGGACTGTCGCCGGCGATCAGCACCAGTACGGCCTCCGGTTCGGCAAAACCCGTCAGGTAGTAGAAATAACTGTCGTGGCGGTAGCCGTAGTGGGTGTCGCGGTTGCGAGCGCGTTCGGGGGCGGTGGCAATGACGGCCACGCCCGATCCCATGCGTTCGATCAGGCGGGCGCGGCGTTCGGAATAGGGATGCATGTCGGGTTCCGGCTTTCGTTCAGGACGTGAGTTTAGGGCTTCCGGCGCCGGAAACGTTCTGTTGCAGGCCGGCCAGGACAGTTAAGGGCCGGTTAATCTTCAGCCCCGAGCATGCCTCCATCGAAAAGGAGGCAAGCGATGCCGCACACCGCCGCGCTGATTGCACTGACCCCGCTGCAGGCCCGTTCCGGAGGCGCCGCTTCGCTGCGCGCCTGCGTGATCGGGCTGCGTATGCCGGACGAAGAGGGCGAACCCGTTCTGGAAGTGGTCGGCCACGGCCACCCGGCGCGGGCCTCGCTCGAACGTTTCATCGCCGGCTGCTTCTTCCGCAGCTACGGCGCGGTGATCCGGCATTTCGCCGACACCCTGCTCGGTGTACGCGGTGCCGACGGCCAGTGGCAGGCGGCGCTCGGCTATTCGCTGCCGGTGGCAAGACCGCATGTGTTCGTCGAACAGTATCTCGACCTGCCGCTTGAACAGGCGCTGTCGGCGGTGCTGCGCGAGCCGGTTGCGCGTGCGGCGCTGGCCGAGGTCGGCAATATGGCGGCGACGTCGGCCGGCATGGGGCGGCGGCTGATCGCGCTGGCCACCCGCCACCTGTACGCGCGCGGACTCGACTACGTGGTGTTCACCGCCACACGCGCACTGGCCAATTCCTTTGTCCGCCTCGGCATTCCCATCTTCCCGGTGGCGCCGGCCGATCCGGCGCGGCTGCACGACGGCGAAGAGGGCTGGGGCAGCTATTACCGCAACAGCCCGACCGTCATGGTCGGCCGCATCGTCAGCGGCCTGCACACCGTGGGTGAGCAGGCGGCATGAGCGGCGAACAGCAGTCGCCGTCATTCGCTGGCTGCGATGGCGTGCTCGACGCTGGCACTGTGGCCGCGCGCGTCGACGCACTGGCGCGCGAACTGAGTGCGCACGACGGCGAAGTCGTCGCGCTGCTCGCCGACAACGGGCCGGACTGGCTGATTGCCGACCGCGCGGTACGCCTGGCCGGGCGCGTGCTGCTGCCGCTGCCCACCTTCTTCACCGACGATCAGTGCCGGCACGCGCTCGACGCGGCCGGTGTGCGCCTGCTGCTGACCGACGACGCGGCACGCGCCGCCGTGCTCGGCGCCGGATGTGTCGCGCCGGCCCGACCCGCCGCGCTGTCACTCTTCTGCCGCAGTGACGCGTCGGCGGTAACGCTGCCGTCGGGGACAGCCAAGATCACCTTCACCTCGGGTACCACCGGTCAACCAAAAGGCGTATGCCTGAGCGCGGAGCAGCTGTCGGCGGTCAGCCGGTCGGTGGCCGATATCGCGCGTGAGCTCGGCATCCGTCGCCACCTTTGCATGCTGCCGCTGGCCGTGCTGCTGGAGAACGTCGCTGGCGCCGATGCGGCCTGGCTGGCCGGCGCGCAGTGCGTCGTGCCGCCGCTGGCCGAGGTCGGCCTCAGCGGCTCCAGCCGTTTCGACGTGCGTGCGGCGCTGGCGGCGCTCGAACGCTGGCAGCCCGACAGCCTCATCCTGCTGCCGCAGATGCTTACCGCGCTGGTGGCGGCGGTCGATGCCGGGCTGCCATTACCGCGCGGGCTGAAGCTGGTGGCGGTTGGTGGCGCGCGCGTGTCGCCCGACCTGATCGCGCGGGCGCGCGCACTCGGCATTCCGGCCTGCGAGGGCTACGGGCTGTCAGAAGCGGGGTCGGTGGTGGCGCTCAATCTGCCGTCGGATCCGCCGGGCGCCGTCGGGCGAGTATTGCCGCATCTGCGTGTCGCACTGTCGGCGCGCGGCGAGATCCTGGTCGATGGCCCGCGGTTGCCCGGCTATCTCGGTGCGCCGGCGCTGCCGGACGGACCTCTGCCGACCGGCGACATCGGCCACCTGGACCCGGCCGGGCGGCTGCACGTGACCGGCCGGCTCAAGCACCAGATCATCACCAGCTTCGGCCGCAACGTGTCGCCCGAGTGGCCGGAAGCCGAGTTGCTCGCCTCGCCCGCGGTGGCGCAGGTGGTCGTCTTCGGCGAGGCGCGGCCGACGCTTGCCGCGGTCATCGTGCCGCGCGGCGATTTGCCGGCCACGGCCCTCGATGCCGCGGTCGCTGCCGCCAACGCGCGCCTGCCCGACTACGCACGCATCGGCGTGTACCTGCGCGCCGAATCCCCCTTTTCCCCCGCCAACGGTCTGGCGACCGACAACGGCCGCGTGCGCCGTGACGCGGTGTGGTCCTGCTACGGCGAACGCATCGCCGATCTGTACGAATGCGGGGAAGCCCGCGGAGAGAACCGACATGTCCTTTCATGAACGCCTGCAACACGAAACCGCTGCCGAACGCGCCCACCTGCTGAGCGCACCCATCATCCAGGACGCGCTGGCCGGCCGCGTCACGCTGCGCCAGTACCGCGCCTTCCTCGGCGAAGCCTTCCACCACGTGCGCCACACGGTGCCGCTGCTGATGGCCTGCGGCGCCCGACTGCCGGCGAAGCATGAGTCGCTGCGCCGCGCCGTGGCCGAGTACATCGATGAGGAAATCGGCCACGAGGAATGGATACTCGACGACATCGTCGCCTGCGGCGGCGACCGCGAAGCGGCGCGCATGTCCGAACCCGCCATCGAGACCGAACTGATGGTGTCCTATGCTTACGACTGCATCGCACGCAAGAATCCGGTCGGCTTCTTCGGCATGGTGCACGTGCTCGAAGGCACGAGCGTGCAGATCGCGACCACCGCCGCCGAGCGCATCGCGCAGACGCTGCGCCTGCCGCCGGCCGCCTTCACCTACCTGAACTCGCACGGCAGCCTGGACCAGGACCACGTGCGCTTCTTCGCCACGCTGATGGATGGCCTCGACGACGAGGACGACCGGCAGGCGGTCATTCACGTCGCGCGTGTCATGTTCCGTCTTTACGGCGACATCTTCCGCGCGTTGCCCACCTGCGACGAGGCGTGCGCGGCATGACCACCGGATTGAAGATCGTGCTGACCGGCGCGGCCGGCGGCATCGGCAGTGCGATGGCGCACGCGCTGGCGCCGCGCGCTGCCGCGCTGCTGCTGGTCGGTCGCGACCCGGTGAAGCTGGCTGCGCTGGCCGACGATCTGGTGCGTCGCACACCCGGCACGCAGGTGCGTAGCGTTGTCGCCGACCTCGGCACGGCCGCCGGACGCGCCGCCGTGGTGATCGCTGCCGAGGCGCTGCCGGGCGGGCCTGACCTGCTCATCAACAATGCCGGTGTCAGCGAGCTGGCCTGGTTCGAGGACCAGTCGGACGCGCAGATCGAACGCATCGTGCACACCAATGTCGTCGCGCCGATGCTGCTGACGCACGCGTTGCTGCCTGCGCTGCACCGTCAGGCGCGGGCGCAGGTGGTCAACGTCGGCTCCATCCTCGGTGACATCGGCCACCCGGGCAGCGTCGCGTACTGCGCCAGCAAGTTCGCACTGCGCGGCTTCACCGAAGCGCTGCGCCGCGAACTGGCCGGCAGCCGCGTGCAGCTGCGCTATCTGGCGCCGCGCGCCACCCGTACCGCGCTGAACAGCCCGGCCCAGGTGGCACTGAATGCCGAGCTTGGCGTTGCCAGCGACGCTCCGGAAGACGTCGCCGTCGAGCTGCTGAAGCTGCTCGACGGTGCACGCGCCGAGCGCCATCTGGGGTGGCCCGAAAAGCTGTTCGTCCGCATCAACCGCCTGCTGCCTTCGCTGGTCGATTCCAGCCTGGCGAAGCAGCTGTCCGTCATCCGTCGTCACGCACAACAGGGAGTCAAATCGTGAACGCATTCTTTCGCGCCTCGTGCGCGTTGTTCGCAGCACTGGTCATTGCACCGGCCTTCGCCGGGGTGGACGAGTCGGTCGCCAAGCTGCAGACCGAGTGGGAACAGATCAAGTACCGGCAACCGGCCGACAAGCAGGAACAGGCTTTCGAGGCGCTGAGCAAGGAAGCGGCGGCGGTGCGCGCCGAACATCCGGACCGCGCCGAAGCGGACATCTGGTACGGCATCATCGTCGCCAGCCACGCCGGCGCGAAGGGCGGGCTGGGGGCGCTGTCGCTGGTCAAGGATGCGCGCTCGGCGCTGGAAAAAGCGTTGGCCAAGAACCCGAACGCGCTCGACGGATCGGCCTACACCAGCCTCGGCTCGCTCTATTACCAGGTGCCGGGCTGGCCGATCGGTTTCGGCGACAAGGACAAGGCGCGCGAACTGCTGACCAAGGCCCTGGCCATCAATCCGAAGGGCATCGACAGCAACTACTTCATGGGCGACTTCCTGTACCGCAACGGCGAGTACGAGAAGGCGCGCGCCTCGCTCGAAGCGGCGCTGCAGGCGCCGGCCCGCCCGAACCGTCCGCTGGCCGACGAAGGGCGGCGCAAGGAGATCGAGGCGCTGTTGGTCAAGGTGCGCGAGAAGCTGAAGTAAGTCGATGTACTGCACGAACGTTCGCCTGGAGCGACAATGACGGCTTTCCGTTACGGCGTGTCCAGACCGATGAAGGTTCTGCTGGTTGAAGACGACGAGTTGCTGGGTGCCGGTATCCGTGATGCGCTCGAACGTGCGCGCTACACGGTCGAGTGGGTGCGCGACGGCGCGCAGGCGCTGGCCGCGTTGCGCGGCGGCGGCGTAGACATGGCGGTGCTCGACCTCGGCCTGCCGCGGCTTGACGGCATGGACGTGCTGCGGCGCGCGCGCGAGGCCGGCGTCACGACGCCGGTGCTGGTGCTCAGCGCCCGTGATACGACGGCGCAGCGCATCGGCGGGCTGGACGCTGGCGCCGACGACTATCTGACCAAGCCCTTCGACCTCGACGAACTGCTGGCCCGGCTGCGGGTGCTCGAACGGCGCACCCGTGGTACCGTGGTAAACCTGATCCGCTACGGCAACATCACGCTGGATACCGCCGGGCTGACGGTGAGCATCGACGACCGGCCGGTCGACCTGCAGCGGCGCGAGTTCATGGTGCTGCGCCGCCTGCTGGAGAACATCGGCCACGTGCTGAGCCGGCAGCAGTTGGTGGAGAACATCTACGGCTGGGACAGTGACCTCGAAAGCAATGCGCTGGATGTGCACATCCACAATCTGCGCAAGAAATTCCACCCCGAACTGATACGCACCGTGCGCGGTGTCGGCTACGTGATCGACCCGCTGCCAGCGACGCGGCAGGGCAAGTGATGCGGCCGTTCCGCGGCATGTCGATACGCGCGCTGCTGCTGGCCGGCAGCGCCATCATCCTTCTGTGCGTGATCGGCACCACCGCGGTGCTGGCGGTGATGGCCGGACAGGATGAGGCGGATGAACTGTTCGATGCGCGTCTGGCCACCTCGGCGCGTGTGCTCGAAAGTCTGCTCGCGCAACAGGTCGAGCACGCCACCATCAATGCCCCGCTGGTCATGTCACTGCCGGGGCCGCTGGCCGACATGGCGCACGAGCATGACGCCGAACTGGCCGGAAAGCCGGGTTTCGCACTGCTGTGGATACTGCAGGAGTGGCTGTTCGGTCATCACGATGTCGAAACGCCGCTCGGACACGAGTACGAGACGCATATCGCCTATCAGGTGTGGAGCGTCGATTTCGGCGGCGCCGCTCATCGCCTGCTGGCGCGCTCGTCGTCGGCACCGGAGAAACCGTTTGCACCGATGAAGCCCGGTTTCAGCGACCACGACCTCGACGACGGCATGTGGCGCGTGTTCGTGCTGCGGGCCGGAGAGGTGTGGGTACAGGTGGGCGAGCGCACCGACGCGCGCGCCGAACTGACGGCCAAGCTGGGCTGGGCCACCGGCGCGCCGCTGCTGGTCGGACTGGTGGTCGTGCTGCTGCTCAACGCGCTACTGATCGGCTACGGTCTGGCCCCGCTGTCCGAAATGACCGAGCGCATCGCGGCCCGCCGCCCGCAGGACGACCAGCCTCTTACGCTGTCGCGCGTGCCGCGCGAAATGATGCCGGTGCTGGGTGCGCTGAACGCGCTGTTCGCGCGGGTGCGCAACACGCTGGAACGCGAGCGGCGCTTCATCGATTCCGCCGCGCACGAACTGCGCACGCCGCTGGCCGCGCTGCGCATCCACGCGCAGAACGCTCGTCGCGCGGAAGACGCGATACAGCGCGACAAGTCGCTCGACAGCCTGCTCGAAGGGGTGGCGCGCACCGTACATCTGGCCGAGCAGATGCTGGCGCACAGTCGCGCCGGCCGCGCCACGCACGACATGGCGGTGTCTCTGCGCGACGTGGTGTCCGACGCGGTGGCGCAGCGGCTGCCCGCCTGCGAATCGAGCGGCCATCTGCTGGCCTTCGAAAGCTGCGGAGATCCGCTGATCATGCGTGCTGACCCCACGGGCCTGTCCAGCATGGCGGGCAACCTGATCGACAACGCGCAGCGTTATGCACCACCGGGGACGACCATCACCGTGCGCCTGGCGCGCGATGGAGACGTGGCACGCCTGGCCGTCATCGATGCCGGGCCGGGTATCCCGCCTGAACTGCGCGAGCGCGTGTTCGAGCCGTATTTCCGCATTCCCGGATCGGCGGGCAGCGGTACCGGGCTGGGTCTGGCCATCGTGCGCGAGGTGGTCGAGCGCTTGGGCGGCGACATCGAACTGCGCGATGCGGACGGTGGCGGCATGCACATCGATCTGCGTCTGCCGCTGGCCGCCTGACCGGTTTCAGCCGTCCTTGCGCGCCAGCGCGTCGACCTCGGTCAGCCGCTTCGGCGTGCCGACGTCGTGCCAGTGGCCGCGGTGCAGCGCGCCGCCGACGCGGCCTTCGCGCATCGCCGCCCGCAGCAGCAGCGCGAGCTTTGCCGGCGCGTCCGGATCGAGGCCGTCGAACAGCGAGGGGTGATAGGCGCCGATACCGGAGAAGGTGAGCCGGCCGTCGTTCTCGTCGTATAGGCGGTCGTTACGCAATACGAAGTCGCCGCCCGGATTGTGTGGCGGGTTGGGCACCAGCAGCAGGTGGGCGAGGTCGCCGTCGGTGTGCAGCACCGATGCGGCCCGCGCGAGGGCCGCGAAGTCGGCGTCGCACCAGATGTCGCCATTGACCACGACAAACGGAGCGTCGCCGAGCAGCTGGCGCGCGTGCGCGATGCCGCCCGCGGTTTCCAGTGCGCCCGCAGGTTCCGCCGACCAGGCGATGCGGACGCCGAGCGCACTTCCGTCGCCGAGCGCCTCGACCAGCTTGTGGCCGAGGTGGGCGTGGTTGATCACAAGGTCGGTGATGCCGGCCGCCCGCAGTGCGTCGATATGCCAGACGATGAGCGGCCGGCCGCCGACTTCGAGCAGCGGCTTGGGCAGGTGGTCGGTCAGCGGGCGCATGCGCTCGCCGCGGCCGGCGGCGAGGATCATCGCTTTCATCAGAAGGTGTAGCCGGCCTGCGGCGTGATGCCTTCAAGACGGTTGAGCAGCCTGGCCAGCGGCGCAAGATCGCGGTAGCGGCTGGCAGTGGCAAGCAGATGCTTCATCACGCGCGGCATGTCTTTCAGGTAGCCGTCCTTGCCGTCGCGGTGGTACAGGCGGGCGAAGATGCCGAGCACTTTCAGGTGGCGCTGTGCGCCCATGAACTCGTAGTCGCGGTGGAAGTCGGCGAAGTCCTCGCGCACCGGCAGGCCGGCGCGCTTTGCGTCCTGCCAGTAGCGGATGAGCCAGTCCAGCGTCTGCTCCTCGTCCCAGGCGATGTAGGCGTCCTTGAACAGGCTGACCAGGTCATAGCTGATCGGGCCGTAGACGGCGTCCTGGAAGTCGAGCACGCCGGGGTTGGGCATCGTCACCATCAGGTTGCGGCTGTGGTAGTCGCGATGCACGAACACCTGCGGCTCGGCCAGATTCACGTCGAGGATGCGGTCGAACACCTCGTACAGCGCGGTCGTCTCGGCCTCCGACAGTTCGGCCTTCAGATGGCGCCCGACGTACCACACCGGGAACAGTTCCATCTCCGCCAGCAGGCGGTCGCGGTCGTACTCGGGCAGCACGCCGGGCCGGCTGGCTTTCTGCATGGCGATCAGCGCGGTGGTGGCGTCGAAATAGAGCGCCGGGGCGTTTTCGGCGTCGAGCACATCAAGATAGGTGGTGCTGCCGAGGTCGGACAGCAGCAGGAAACCCTGTTCGACGTTCTGCGCGCGCAGCGCCGGCACATGGGCGCCGGCTGCCTCGAACAGCGCCTGCACGGCAACGAAGGGGCGGCAGTTTTCCTGCGGCGGCGGAGCGTCCATCGCGATGTGGGTGCTGCCGTCGGGCAGCGTTACCCGGAAATAGCGGCGGAAGCTGGCGTCGGCCGAGGCCGGGCGGATGTCGAGGGTCTGGCCGGGAAACTGCGCCTGCAGCCAGGCAGTGAGCGCGTCGAGGCGCGGGTCTTGGGTCATGTTCGGTGGGTCCGGGGCGGCTGACCGGCGGGCCGGCCTCGCGATCTGCAAATTGTTGCCATCGCCGGCCGGCAACCGGGTCGCGTTTGATAAGATGCGCGATTCTATAACGCGGCTGCGTGCAAGCCGGCGATCCGTCGCCCGGGCGCGAAAGCCGGAGTTCAACCCGCGATCAGCCCGCTTCCAGCCCTCTCATTCGTGCTCAGGCGTTCCGTCATTCTCTATCTGGCCTGGATGGCCTGCGGCGCGCAGGCGGCCGACGCACTTCCTTCGCTGAAGGTCGATCCGTCCCTGGTGCCGCCGTCACAGCGGCCGGCCAAGACGGGCGCCGCCAAGCCGGCCGCTGCGCCGAAGCAGCCGGCCGCGACCGGCGGCGCTGCTGCGCCGGCCGAGACGCCGGCGGCGGCACCGGGCGTGGAAGTGTTTCCGGTGGCGACGCCGGGACAGCCGGCCGTAGAGGCGCCGGCTGCCGTCGAAGCGGCGCCGGCCCCGGCTCCAGTTCCAGCTCCGGCGCTGAAAGCCACGCCGGCGTCCGTCAGGCAGGCTGCGCCTGTCGCGCCGGCGACGGCGTCGAATGCCCGCAACCTGCCTCCGCTGAAGGTCGACCGTTCGCTGGTTAAGGCGCCACCGGGCGCGCGCGCTGTACCGCCGACGGCGCAGGCCGCGCTCGACGAGGCACCGCCCTACCGCAACGTGACGACGGCGCGCAACATGCCGCCGCTCAAGGTCGATAGATCGCTGATGGGCACGCCACCGGTGGCGCGTCGGCGTTTGCCGGCGGGTCAGACCGGCGAGACCGTCATCGCCGGTGCACCGGCTGCGCAGGACGCGAACGTCACCGGCGCGCTGCCGCCGCAGGTGCCGGAGGACGACGAGACACGCATGCTCAAGGGGGCGATCACGCTGTCGGAGTACGTCGAGCGTCACCCCGAGTCGCGCGCGACGCTGATCGCCGCCGATCAGCTGGATGGCACCACCGATGCCGTGATGCGCGCCGAAGGCGCTGCCGAACTGCGCCGTGCGACCACTTCGCTGACCGCCGATTCCATCGTCTATGAGCCGCCGACAGACGAACTGCGGGCGCAGGGCAATGTGCGCCTGGTACGCGGCGAGGACGTGGTCGAGGGCCCGTCACTGCGTTACCAGTTGACGCGCAGCGAGGGCGTGTTCGACAAGCCGCGCTACACAGTGCGGCGCAATCTGCAGACCGGCGAGAACCTGCGCACCACCACCGGCCGCGGTGAAGCCGACGTGATGGAGTTTCTCGGCGAGAACCGCATCCGCATGGAGAACGCGACCTACTCGACCTGCGGCCCGGACAACCCGGACTGGTATGCGCAGGTCGATACGCTCAATCTCGACTTCGAGTCGGAAGAGGGCGAGGGCCGCAACGGCAAGATCATCTTCAAGGGTGTGCCCGTCCTGTATTCGCCCTGGCTCGATTTCTCGCTGAACAACCGCCGCAAGTCCGGTTTCCTGACGCCCACCTTCGGCGTGACCAACCGCACCGGTATCGACCTGCTGCTGCCGTACTACTGGAATATCGCGCCGAACATGGATGCCACCATCGGCCTGCGCGTACTCGGTACGCGCGGCCTGATGCTCAGCAGCGAGTTCCGCTACCTGCAGGAAGACTATGCCGGAAAGATACGGCTCGATTACCTGCCGAGCGATCGTCTGGCAGAGCGTGATCGCCACGCCTTCAGCATGCAGCACGCGCACCGGTTCAACGAGCGCCTGACCGGCTCGCTGAATATCAATTCGGTATCGGACCGCAACTACTACACCGACCTGGGGTCGCGTCTCGCCATCACGTCGATCAGCTATCTGCCGCGCGAGGGTTCGCTGTCGTATGCCGGGGACTGGTGGACCTTGAGTGCCAAGGCGTCCGAGTACCAGTCGCTGGCCAACCGGCCCGACATCTACCGACAGATGCCCTCGGTCACGTTCAACGCGCTGCGTTCCGATCTGCCGGGCGGGCTGGTGTTCAGTACGCTGGCCAACTACACCGACTTTCGCATCGACGATGTGACGCGCGACCAGGGTCGCCGTGCCGTCGTCTATCCGCAGCTGTCGCTGCCGATGCGCAATTCCTACATGTTCATCACGCCCAAGGTTGGCGTGCATCTGAGCAATTACGACCTCGATCGCGGTACGGCGAACGCCGCGCAGTCGACCTCGCTGTCGCGGTCGATCCCGATCTTCAGTCTCGACGCAGGCACCGTCTTCGAGCGCGATTCCGACCTGTTTGGTCAGGGCTTCATACAGACCTTCGAACCGCGCATGTACTACGTGCTGTCGACCTACAAGGACCAGTCGAAGTATCCGGTGTTCGACAGTGCGCTGGCCGACTTCAACTTCGCGCAGATCTTCTCGGAGAACGTGTTCGTCGGCCAGGACCGTATCGCCGACAGCAATCAGGTCACGACGGCCGCGATCTCGCGTTTCATCGATCCGGTCAATGGCTCGGAGCGTGCTCGCCTCGCGCTGGGGCAGCGCTTCTACTTCAGCGACCAGCTGGTCACCTTGCCCGGCGGCACGCCCCGTACCGAGCGCGTCGCCAGTACGCTGGCCGCAGTGTCCGGCGAATTGTTGCCGAAGACCTGGGTCGATGCGGCCGTGCAGTACAACACCGACCTTTCGCAGACCGAGCGCTACAACCTGACCATGCGCTGGAATCCGCGCGAGGCGCAGGTGCTGAATGCGTCCTACCGTTTCCGCCGCGCCTCGACCACGATTGGAGACGTGCGCGATCTCGACCTGTCGGCGCAGTGGCCGCTGACGAATCGCTGGTATGCCGTGGCGCGTCACAACTATTCGATCGCCGAGCGACGACTGGTCGAAGGACTGGCTGGTTTCGAGTACAACGGCGGCTGCTGGGTGGGCCGCGTCGTGTTCCAGCGTATCGCCACCAATGTGCAACGTACCCGCACCGCGCTGTTCTTCCAGCTCGAGCTCAATGATTTCTCGCGTATCGGCTCCAACCCGCTCGATGCACTCAAGCGCAGCATTCCCGGCTACGGCCAGATCAACCAGAGTGCCGCCGACCCGATTTTCGGCGACGATTTCTGACGGACTTATCCCAATGCTGAACAAACTGATTCCGGCCTGCCTGCTGGCCGTTCTGGGTCTCTTCGGCGCAGCGGGCGCGCAGGCGCAGCCGAACGGGCAGACAGGGCCTTCTGACGTGGTCGAGGTCGACCGCATCGTTGCCGTCGTCAATAGCGACGCGATCACCCTGTTCGAACTGCGCTCGCGCACCGAACAGGCGATTGCCCAGCTGCGTGGACGCAACGTGACGCCGCCACCGCGCGAGGACTTCGAGCGTCAGGTGCTGGAGCGGATGATCTACGAGAAGGTGCAGCTGCAGCACGCGGAGGAGACGCAGATGCGCATCGACGACCGCATGCTCGAAGCGGCGCTCGGACGCATCGCCGAGAGCAACAACATGAACGCGACGCAGCTGCGCTCGGCGGTCGAGCGCGACGGCATCCCGTGGCCGCGCTTCCGCGAGGACATCCGCAAGGAAATCATCCTCAGCCGTCTGCGTGACCGCGAGGTCGAGAGCCGCGTCGTGGTGACCGAGGGCGAAATCGACAACTATCTCGCCAACCCGGAGCGCAAGGCCGACCAGCGCGAGGAATTCAATGTGTCGCACATCCTGCTGCGCGTGCCGGAAGGCGCCAGCCCGGAAACGCTGATGCGTCTGAAGGCGCGCGCCGACGCGGCGATGGAACAACTGGCCAAGGGCGAGGATTTCGCCCGCGTCGCTGCGTCGTATTCGGATGCGCCGGACGCGCTGTCCGGCGGCAGCCTGGGCTGGCGTCCGCTCGACCGCCTGCCGCAGCTGTTCGCCGACATGCTGCCCAATCTGAAGCCGGGGCAGGTGAGCGAGGTGATGCGCAGCCCGGCCGGCTTTCACATCATGAAGCTGGTGGAGAAACGCGGCGGTGCCGGCGCCAGCGACGCGCGCGTCAGTCAGACGCCCGCCCGCCACATCCTGATCAAGACCTCGGAAGTGGTGAATGACGCCGAGGCGCGCCGCCGCCTGATCAGCATCAAGGAACGCCTGGACAACGGCGGCGACTTCGAGGAACTGGCGCGTGCGAACTCGCAGGATCTGTCGGCCGCCAAGGGTGGCGACCTCGGCTGGCTCTACCCGGGCGACACGGTGCCCGAGTTCGAGAAGGTGATGAACGCGCTTGAACCGGGCAAGACGAGCGAACCGGTGCAGTCGCCCTTCGGCTGGCATCTGATCCAGGTGGTCGAGCGCCGGGTCGAGGACGTGTCGACCGAACGTCAGCGCGCCGCCGCCCGCCTCGCGCTGCGCGAGCGCAAGGCGGAAGAGGTCTATCAGGACTGGGTGCGTCAGCTGCGCGATCGCGCTTACGTCGAAATCCGTCTGAACGACGAGCGATGAGAGCGCGGTGAACCGGCCCCGCATCGCAGTCACCAGCGGCGAACCGGCCGGGGTCGGGCCCGAACTGTGCGCGGCCCTGAGCGGCCGACGCTTCGCCGCCCGACTGGTGGTGCTTGGCGACGCCGGCCTGATCGCCGAGCGCGCACAGGCGGCCGGTCTGAAGGTGCGACTGCGCGCGTATGACCCGGCAAGCGACGCCGACGACGGTGCGCTTGAAGTGCTGCACCTGCCGCTGGCCGTGCCGTCGGTCGCCGGGCGACTCGACGTCGCCAACGCCCGCTACGTACTGTCGCTGCTCGACCGCGCGCGCGACGGCTGTGTCAGTGGCGAGTTCGCCGCCATGGTCACGGCTCCGCTGCACAAGGGCGTCATCAACGACGCCGGCGTGCCCTTTTCCGGTCACACCGAATACCTGGCTGACAGCACCGGCACGCCGCGCGTCGTCATGATGCTGGCCGGCCGCACCGGCGCGAACGCCGACGGCCCCTGGCTGCGCGTTGCGCTGGCCACCACGCATCTGCCGCTGACGGCCGTGCCGGCCGCCATCACCCGTGAATCGCTGACGCAGACGCTGCGCATCCTCGACGCCGACCTGCGCACCCGCTTCGGCATCGCCCGCCCGCACATCGTTGTCGCCGGCCTGAATCCGCACGCGGGGGAGGGCGGCCACATGGGCCGCGAGGAGATCGACGTGATTGCACCGGTGCTCGACGCGCTGCGCGCCGAGGGGCTGGACCTCGAAGGCCCGCTGCCGGCCGACACGCTGTTCGTGCCGCGCCACCTCGATGGCGCCGACGCGGTGCTGGCGATGTTCCACGACCAGGGCCTGCCGGTGCTGAAGTACGCCACCTTCGGTCACGGCATCAACATCACGCTGGGCCTGTCCATCGTCCGCACCTCGGTCGATCACGGCACCGCGCTCGATCTGGCCGGCAGCGGCCGCGCCGACGCCGGCAGTCTGATCGAGGCGGTGGATGCCGCCATTGCGATGAGCCGGCACTGATGGAACAGCACCGCGCCCGCAAGCGCTTCGGCCAGAACTTCCTGGTCGATGGCAACATCATCCGCAAGATCGTCGCGGCCATCGATCCCAAGCCCGGTCAGGTGATGGTGGAGATCGGCCCCGGCCTCGGTGCGATGACGCGGCCGGTGACCGAGCGGATCGATCGCCTGCACGTGGTGGAGATCGACCGTGACCTCGCGCAGCGCCTGCGCGAGGGCGATCTGGCGCCCAAGCTGGAAATACACGAGACCGACGCGCTGAAATTCGATTTCGGCGCGCTGGGTGACGACGTGCGGGTGATCGGCAACCTGCCGTACAACATTTCCAGCCCGTTGCTGTTCCACCTCGCCGAGCACGCCGAGCATGTGCGCGACATGACCTTCATGCTGCAGAAGGAGGTGGTGGATCGCATCGTCGCCGCGCCTGACACCGACGAGTACGGCCGGCTGTCGGTCATGCTGCAGTACCGTTTCGAATGCGCCCACCTGTTCGACGTGCCGCCGGGCGCGTTCCGGCCGGCGCCCAAGGTGATGTCGGCCATCGTGCATCTGCGCCCGCGCCCGCCCGACCAGCTGACCGCACGCGATCCGCTGCTGATGTCGGCTATCGTCAAGGCCGCCTTCGGCCAGCGCCGCAAGACGCTGCGCAACACGTTGCGCGAGCACCTCGACGCGGCCGACTGGGACGCGCTCGGCATCGACCCGTCGCGTCGTGGCGAAACCCTCGAAGTGGCCGACTACGTGCGTATCGCCAACCACTGCGCCGGGCGCCGCTGACGTCCTCAGGCGTCCTTGCGGACGCCGCACGTGCTGATGCCCAGCAGCGGGTAGACCGGGCAGAAGTTGAACAGCCCGGTCAGCAGCGGCACCACGCCGATATAGCCCCACACGCCGATCTGGCCCATGGCGGCCAGCGCGATCAGCGCGGCGCCGACAACGATGCGCAGGATCTTGTCGATGCCGCCCACATTGCTTTTCATGATCGTTCTCCCGAGTAAGTAAGGTGTGACGCCATGGTCCGCGCGGAGCCGTCCGCCTTCAGTGACCCAGGTTACACAGCGTGCGCAGGGACCCGGCGGTTGCCCGTATAGGGTTGTTGACATCAGAAAATGACAAATGGATAGTTGCGCGATCGTCGTGAATGAGGTCGTCGCCAGACATGTCGCTCGCCCATTGCATCGTCTGCTGCGCCCTTGCTCTGTTCGGCACGTTCCCGGTGCAGGCGCGCGAGCCGGCCGAGCGCCTGCTCGACGAACAGCGTCAGGCCGCGGAGCGCTCGCGACTGGAGCGCAACGCGCTGCCCGCAGCGGATGCCCCCGCTCCCGCGCTGTACGTGCGGCCCGACTCGGTCGTCGAGGACGGCGTCGTGATCGAGCGGCCATCGATAGAGATCGATGCTGCAGGCCTGCTGCCGGCGCATGTACTGGCCTCATTGATCGACGAGTTCTCCGCCGTGCCGCTCGGCGTACGCCGCATCGCGCTGCTGCTTCGCCGCCTGGACGCCCGGCTGGTCGAGGCCGGCTGGATCACCAGCCGGTCCCGTCTGGTCACCCTCGACCCCGCGCGAAGCCTGCTCCGTATCGAGGTGGTGCCCGGCCGTGTCGAGGCGATCCGCTCGAACGACGCGCCACCGTCGGCAGTGGCCCGGGCCTTTCCGCTGGCGGCCGGTGACGTATTGACGCAGGAGGCGCTCGAACAGGGCGTACAGCAGATCAACCGGCTGCGCATGGTGCAGGCTCAGGTGCGTGTTCTGCCCGGAGCGCAGGACGGCGGAAGCGTGATCGACCTCGCGCTGCAGCCCGGACAGAGCACCTCGGTCTCCATCGGCGCCGACAACCTGGGTACGCGGTCGACCGGAACCGGCCGCGCCCGCGTCGGCCTGCGTTTCGGTAATCGCCTCGGACTGTTCGAGGACATCCAGCTCATGCATCTGCGCAGCGCCCACAGTGAGGCCCTGCTGGCGTCGCTGTCGGTGCCCGATGGCTTCAACACCTGGTCGACGACGCTGTCCGGATCCCGTTCGGACAGTACGCTTGCCGGGCTGTCTCTCGACAGCTCGGCACGGACTGCCGTTATCGGCTGGAACCGGGTACTCGCGCTCGACGCAGAGCGACGCGATGCGCTCGATCTTAGCGTCCAGCGCACGCGCATTGCACGCACGCTCGGACCGATCGAACTCGACACCCGGCGCAGCACCGTGGCGCGCCTTGCCTGGAGCCGTACCGGGCGCTTCGGCCAGGCCCAGTACTTCGTAGAACCTTCGCTGTCGGTCGGACTGCGGTCCTTCGGCGCCGAGGTCGATGCAGAGCGACTGCCGGCCAGTCACACCCACTACCAGTTTGCCAAGTGGTCGCTGGCCGCTGCGGCCGTGGCGCGGGACGACGACGGGCGCGTCGAATTCGCGTCGCAACTGACGGTACAGCGCACCGGCGTCAGCCTGCCCGGCGCAGAACAGTTGCTGCTCGGAGGATTGAACACGGTGCGCGGCTTTGACGAGGCGGCGGTGGCCGGCGATACCGGCTACCTGCTGCGCTGCGAAGTGCGCTTCCCGACCGCTTTCGGCCGCGACACGCATGTGGGCGCGCCGTTCGTCCATTTCGATCAGGGGGCGACGCGGCTGATCGACGGGCCGCGCATGACACTCGCGGGCGTCGGAGCCGGTGTGCGTGGTAGCACACCGGACTTCGTGTGGGAAGCCGTCATCAGCACACCACTGCGCCGCCCCGAAACGCTTCCCGACAGCGGATGGACCATCCGCTTTGCCCTTGGCTATGCCATCTGACGGACGCGCACGGAGCACACGATGACCCCGCTTCGAACCTCGATCTGCGTCACGCTGCTGGCATTCGCGGTAGCGGTGTCCGCCGCCAGTCCGCCGGACGAACGCACGGCCGCGGCCGCCGCCACGCAGGCACTTGCGCACGACCTGCTGTGGCGGCGCGCGCTGGCAGCGGGTTTCGACGATGGCGCCGGCGCTTCCGACCCTGACCGGAGACAGGCGGCGATCGATGCCTACGTCGGCAGCCGCATCCGGCCCGTCGAACCGAGCGAACAGGCGCTGCAGGCGCGCTATCGCGACGTGATCGGGAGGACGGGACCGCAGGAGTACCGCATCAGGCTGCTGCAGAGCGACGACGCTGCGGCCGTGACGTCTGCGCACAAGCGTGCGAAGGCCGGCGTTCCGTTCGCGCACCTTGCCAGCGAACTGTCCCGCGTGCCGTCGGCTGCGCGTGGGGGCGATCTGGGTTGGGTCGGCTTTGCCTTGCCGCCGACATTGGGGCAGACGAACGGTCTGCCGCTGGAGATTGCACGTGTATTGCCCCATCTCGCGCCCGGACAGGTGAGCGAGCCACTGGCGCTGGCCGACAGCTGGGCTCTCGTGCTGGTCGACGCGGTGCGCGATACGCAGCGGCCGTCGTTCGAAAGCGTGCGCGAAACGCTGCGCGCGCTCTTCCTGCGCGAATCGGCGCTGGCGCAGGCGCGCGCACTGGGTGAGGAAATCGTCCACGAAGCCATGGGCTCGCGACCGTGAGACAGGAGGTCCGCATGCGTTCGATCCGTCGCCGCTTGTCGGCATGGATGTCCGTTGTCATGTTGGTGGCTTCGCTGCCGGTGCGTGCCGACCTGACGCCGGACGTGACCGCCGCTGCGCATCAGCAGGCCCGCGTCGGGTCGGTCGGCGGCGTATCGGTCGTCGATATCGTGGCCGCCGACGCGCGCGGCATCTCGCACAACCGCTGGTCTGCCTTCGATGTGCCGGCGCGTGGCCTGGTGCTGAACAATGCACCGACTGGCGCGACGTCGGCGCTGGCCGGTGCGTTGCCGGCCAACAAGAACCTCGGCGGGGTGGCGGCTAGCCTGATCCTCAACGAGGTGACCGGCAACCGTCCGAGCGCGCTGCTGGGACAGATCGAAGTGGCCGGGCAAGCGGCGCGTCTGGTGATCGCCAATCCGAACGGCATCACCTGCGACGGCTGTGGCTTCATCGGCACGCCGCACGTACAGCTGACGACAGGTCGTCCTTTCTGGGCCAACGAGGCGCTGCGCTTCGACGTGACTGGTGGCCGCATCGACATCGGCACCAGCGGACTGGCCGCACTGGCGGCGCGCATCGACCTGATCGCGCAGACCGTGCGCACGCGCGGCGAGCTGCGCACGACTGGCGACGCAAAGCTGTTCGCCGGCCGGGCCGTGGTCGACAGCATGTCGCTGGTGCCGGACGACCTCGCAGCGTATCCGCAGGGCGGCGACGACTTCATCGCCATCGACATCGGCCAGACCGTCAGCGCCGGCAGCATCCAGCTGATCGCGATGGGCGAGAACATCGGCGTGCGCACCTCCGCGCCGCTGCTCGCTGCCGCCGACATCCTGATCGCGTCGCGCCAGACCGTCCTTCTCGACGGCGCGGTGAACGCCGGGCGCGACGTCGAGTTCTACAACATCGGCGCCATGGACTCCGCGCTGTCCGCGTCGGTCGAGGCAGGCCGCCATCTGCACTTTGTCGGCACCGGTCTCGATCTCTCCGCGGCTGCCAGCCTGAGCGCGAGCGGCGACATCGTTCTGGGCTTCGTCGGCGACAACTCGGACGGCTGGACGGCGCTGCGCAACGCCGGGCGCATCGAGGCCGGTGGTGCGTTGTCGATGTCCGGTCTCGGCATGGGCCTGAACACGGGCGTCATCCGCTCGGCCGGCACGATGAACGCAGCCGCCGCAACGGTTCGTGTGCCCGATCATCGCCGTCATCTGACAGGCGCTCATTCCAGTCGCGCGATTGATGACGAGCGGGCGCCGGTGCGGATGCTCAACGCCGGCACGATGTCGGCCGGACTCGATCTGTTCGTGAACGCGGCTGACAACGAGGGCGGCACGCTGGTCGCGGCGCGCGATCTTTTCCTGTGGCAGGAGCCGCAGCAATCCGCTGCGTCCGGTAACGCATCGGCCGGGCGCGACCTCTTCCTGTTCGCGCCGGTGCCTGATGAACATGAGCCGCCACAGGTGAGCGGACGGCTGTTCCGCGCGGCGAGCGATCTTTACCTGCTCGACGCGCCGGACATCCTGAGCGACCACGACACGCTGCGCACGCAACTGCTCGCGGGCACGGCAACCCCCAGCGGGTCCGGCATCGACGACTATGTCAATCGCGACACGCTGGCGGCCGGCCGGGATCTGCATGTCCTGCTCGACGCACGCTTCGCCAATGCGTCGGTGATCGAAGCCGGCCGCGATCTGACCATCGTGGCGAAGGAGGTCCGCAACGAAACACGGGTCGCCAGCCGTCGTGTCGAGGTGGCCTACGAGTACTTCGATGGCTGCCGGACCGAGTATGCCGGTATCTGCAGCGCCGATATCGAACAGCCGGCGGCGCCGGCGACCATGGTGGCCGGCCGCGACGTGACGGTCAGCGCGCAGCGTTTCGTCAATCGCGGCGCGCGCGTGCTCGCTGGCGGACGCATCGACATCACGGCACCCGACTTCCTGAACGAAGACAGGCGCTACGGCGCAACCTGGTCCTCGCGCTACTCGCTGATCGATCCGGACGCGCAGTTCGGCGACGACGGCAGCTGCGGCGACGTCAGCACCGACGTCTGTCTCGACCCGATCCACTGGATGCGCAGCGCATCCGGCAGCGTCGAGCTGGGCGTGCTGCCGGGCATCATCCAGGCAGGAGCGGACTTCTCCGTCGGCCAGCCTCCGGATGGCGCTGGCGGAACACCGGGTGGAGGCACGCCTCCGCCGCCTACCCCGGTGCCGTCGGCGGACGGCTCAGCCCTCTTGCTGGCTTCGCTCGCCCGGCTGATCGACCAGGGGGCGGGCAGCCAGGGCAACGTTCCGGCAGCGCTGTCCACCTTCGTCAATACCGGCAGCATCCACGCCGGCAGCATGGCGGTACGCGCCGACCACATCCGCAACGGCTTCGACGTCGTCGCGGACTACTACCTCCGCACCGCCGAGCTGTCGCTACCGCCGGCCGCCATCGACGTCGCCGCCCACGGCGTTCACGGCAGTCTTGCCGTGCCGCCGGGCGATTACAGCGGTGCTGCACTGATGCGTCTGCTGCCAGCGAACCTCGCCAGCAGCGCGCCGTTCGCGCTGACGCCCGAAGAGGAGGCCGCGGCGCTGCGCAACGCGCTGCTCGCGACCACGCATCGTGGCTGGATACTGCCCGGGCTGAGCTGGGACCCGCTGACCGGGCAATCGCCCGAGGCCCAGCAGCGCACGCTGCTGGCGGCGAACGGCTTTGCGTTCGCCGTCGAGCACGGCATTCCGATGGGGTCGGCGCTCGGCGAGGCGCAGCAGACGCTGCTGAAGTCGCCCATCCTCTGGTACGTCGAGCGCGATGGCGCACTGCGTCCGTGGATCTATCTGCCGGAGGACTGGCAATCTCAGCTTGCGGTGATTCCGGGCGGGCTGCTCGATGCCGACGTCGGCATCGTCATCGTCGGCAACACCGTCGACAACACCGGCTTCGTGCTGTCGGACGGAACACTGTCGATCACCGCCGACGAACTGCTGAACCGCAAGCGCTCGGCCTATTACTACGAAGAATTCAAGGTCGATGGCGGCACGCTGATCGTCGAAGGCAGCCAGGTGCAGGCCGGCGGCTTCATGCAGGCTGCGCAGTGGGCGCTCGACGTCGACCGCATCCAGTCGCTGTCGGGCGAGTTCCGACTGCTCGGCGACGATGTCGACGATACCCGGCAGCGCAGTGCAGCCTTCGAAGCACAGCTGGCCGACGAACTGGGCAGTCGCTTCGTACGTGATGTGGCGCGCGACGACCTGCACTACCGCTTCGAGAAGGACTTCGGCTTCAGCGACGTGATGGGGCTGGCGACCAGCTTCCTGGTCGCCTCGATGATAGGCATGGACGTGTCCACCTTCATCGGCAGTTTCGCCTCACCCGGTTCGGCCTTCGCTGCGGCCTCCTCGGCGGGGGCGGCCGGTTTCGGTAACACCATGGCCAGCGCCTTCGTGACGCAGACGATTTCGTCGTCGGTTGGCCAGATGGTGGCCAGCGGTCGCCTCGATATCGGCAACGCGCTGAACAGCGGCCTGGCTGCCGGCCTCAGTGCCGGATCGGCACAATGGACCGGAACGACCTTCAACGATCCCCTGCAGCGCTACGCCGCCCGCGCGCTGACCTCTGGTCTGATCGGCGAGGTGACCGGCAGCAGCTTCGAAGCCGCGCTGCTCTACTCGGCCGTCAATCAGGCCTCAGCCCTGGGTGCAGGCCTGATCGGCGACGGCGTGTTCGGCGAGCACGGCAGCGTCGGCCACCTGCTCGCGCATGGCGCACTGGGCGCGCTCGCCGAAGCCGCGCGCGGCGGCGACCCGATGGCGGGTGCCATCGGTGCGATGACCGCAGTACTGGTCGAACGGCCGATCGATGCCAGTTTGGGACTGAGTGGCAGCCCGGGCGGCGACGCACTTCTGACCGCCCTCAGCATGATGGCCGGCGGAGCCGCCGCCGAAGGCATGGGCGGGAATGCGGTGTCGGGCGCATTGGCGGCGCAGAACGTCACGCTGTTCAACTATCTGACCCACGCTGAATCACAGGCGCTGGAACGGCTCAGGCAGAAGTGCATGATCGCCAGCCGCTGCACGGACGCCGACCGCGCGGAAATGCAGCGGCTGGGAACGCTCGATCGCAGCCGCGATGAAGCCCTGTCATCGGCCTGCTCGGCACCATCGAGCACTGCATGCCAGGCAGCGTATCTCGATCTGGCTCGTGCCGTCGCGAGCTACCAGGGGCAGCGCGTCGAGCCCGGTTCCGTTACCGATCGGGAACTTGCGAGCGTCCACGCGCTGGAGACGATGTACCGCATGCGCATGACCCATGCGATGGCTTACAACGCCGTCGATGGTGCTGCGCAGTCCGTCGCCACGGGACTCGCCGGGACGATCGAACTTGGCACCCTGCTGATACGCGCGCCCGTTGATCCCGCTGCTCGTGACGTGCTGGCGCAGCTGGCAGTTGCCGCCGGACAGCTTATTCAGTCGCCGATCGATACGATCGAACAAGGGGTCAGGGCACGGCTGGACGAAGCGGCGCGATTGGAGGCGGCCGGGGAGATCGACGCGGCGCAGCGGATGCGTGCGGCTCTACTTACTGATGGAGTGCTCACGGTTGTCGGCGGTGGAGTGCTTCAAACGAATGCATGGAAGCATGTCGTTAGATCTCCGCCAAGTGAGGCTCCACGTGTGCCTTTGGATGCAGGCGCAGGACAACTACCAGATCGACAGGGCGCGTCGCAGTTGGATTCTCAGGTTCCTCCGACTGGTGAGGGGCGTGCGACAGATAATCCATCAAGCACCATTAGGCTCGAATTCGACCATGTATCCAGGACGTGGACGACACCAGCCGGCCTTGAATACGGACAAGGGTCCGTACATGGCAATAGAATTAAGCATGTTCTCGATCACGCTGTGCAAAATCCAGGCAAGACTACGCATAGCGTGTTCAACGTTCGGCGAGAGGAAGTACTGGGGCTGGTGGATGAAGCATGGGTGAAGCGCAGCACGCCGCTTCCAAATGACCCTGGGGCATATGTCATCCCTATGGGACGCGTCATCGGAACTGCCGGCGAGAAGAGCATCAAAGTTATCGTTCGTCCGGGAACCAATAAGATCATCACCGCTTACCCGGTCCGATGAATGAGATGGGGGGAACAATGTTGTGTCCTCGTTGTGGGCAAGGCAATGTAGTTGAGGCACAGATACGGAAAACGGCTCTTCTTGTGTATGTATGTCAAGAGTGTGAGGCGACGTGGTTCGCCAGGAATGACATTGGTAAGAAGCCTTTTGTAGATTTTGGAACCTATATGGAAAGTGTTGGGCTCCAACCTGTCTGGACTGAACTGACCGTGTTCTCCGGTTAGTCGAGGCTTGTCCGAAAGAACGCCGTTGCGTTGTTGCGGAGTGCCGTCTCTTCATACCCGTCAATCGAAGCCACGAGCAGGTTGATGTCCTCGGAGCGAAACGCCCTTGGCGCCCGTGTACATGGCAGATCCGTCCCGAACATCAACGCCTCCGGGTTTGCGGCATTAATCCGGCGCAGCGCCTCAGCAATGTCGAAGTCACACCGCCCGAATCCGGTCGCTTTCACCTTGACGCCGCGCTCGACCAGCCACAGCAGATCGTCGAAGCCGTCGGCGGTGAGTCCGAGGTGATCGATGGACACGTTCGGCAGGCGTGCGAGCAGGGCCCGCAGGTCGGCGAGGTGGCGGTTGGCGACGTAGAGTTCGACGTGCCAGCCGCACAGTTCATGCACGCGCAGCGCCATGCGTTCGAGCTGGGACACGTCTTCCGAGCCGCCGCGCTGCAGGTTGAAGCGCACGGCGCGCACGCCCTTTGAGTCGAGGGTGAGGATGACATCGTCTGGCGTGCCGGCCGGCAGTTGCGTCACGCCGACAAAGCCGGGGCCGAGGCGGGCGAGGGCGTCGAGCAGGTAGGTCTGGTCGAAGCCCTGGAAGCTGCCGGATACGACGGCGCCGCCGGTGATGCCCAGCGGTTTCGCGCGGGCGAGGTAGTCGTCGACGGTGAAGAAATCCGGCGTATAGCCCTGGTTCGGGATCAGCGGAAAACCGGGGGCGATGATGTGCAGGTGGGCGTCGAACAGGCCGCCCTCCACGTCGGGCAGAGCGATGCTGTTCATGTGCGATGCCGTCCTATTTGCGCTCGGCGGCCAGCGCGCGCAGGCCGGCCGGGTCGAGGATGTCGATCTGGTTGCGGCCGAGCGCGACCAGGCCCTGTTCGGCGAAGCTCTTCAGCAGGCGGCTGACGATTTCGCGCACGCTGCCCAGTTCGTCGGCCAGTTGCTGGTGCGTCGTGTGCAGGGTCTGGCCGTGGCCGAGCAGCAGCGCGGCCAGACGCTGGTCGAGGCGCTGGAAGGCGATGGCTTCGACCAGTTGCATCAGCTCGGCCACGCGTTCGGCGAACAGGCTGAACACGAACTGCCGGAAGGCGGGCTCCGACAGCAGGCGATCGAACAGCGAAGTCGGCAGCACCAGCAGCCGGGCCGGTGTTTCGGCCACCGCGTGGGCGTTGTAGTCGATGTGGCCGAGCAGGCAGGCGCTCGATATGACGCAGGTTTCGCCGGCATGCACGCGGTACAGCGGCAGCTCGCGGCCGTTGGCCGATGATTTCGCCACCTTCACCTGTCCTTCGAGCACGAAGGGGAAGCCGCCGCAGGGCTGGTGTTCGTCGAAGATGCGGGTGCCGGCCGGCACCTCCATCGCGCGGCCTTCCTTCTCGATCAACCCGCGCGCTTCGGGCGACAGGCCGGCGAGCAGCGGATAGATCGCGGTGAGTGCGTCGGTGTGTCCGTTCATGACAGCGTGACGATGACCGGTGCGTGATCGGACGGCCGCTCCAGCTTGCGCGGCGCCTTGTCGACGACGCAGGCGGTGCAGCGCGCGGCCAGCGGCGCCGACAGCAGGATGTGGTCGATGCGCAGGCCGAAGTTGCGGCGGAAGGCACCGGCGCGGTAGTCCCACCAGGACCAGGTCTTCTCCGGCTGGTCGAACAGCCGGAAGGCGTCGGTCAGACCGAGTGCGACCAGGCCGGCGAAGGCGGCGCGTTCCGGCGGCGATACATGGATTTCGTCCTTCCAGTCCGGGTGGGCGTCGCGCGGCTCGGGCGCGATGTTGTAGTCGCCGAGCAGCGCCAGCTGCGGGTGGCGGGCGAGTTCGTCGCGCAGCCAGTCGGTCAGCGCGACCAGCCAGCGCATCTTGTATTCGAACTTTTCCGAGCCGACCGCCTGGCCGTTCGGGAAATAGGTGCACACGATGCGCACGCCATCGACCGTCGCGGCGATGACGCGCTTCTGTTCGTCGTCGAAGCCGGGGATGCCGATCTGCACGTCCTCGGCCGGCTGCTTAGACAGGATGGCCACACCGTTATAGGTCTTCTGGCCGCTGATCGCGCTGTGGTAACCGGCCGCCTCGAGTTCGGCGCGTGGGTAGTTCGCGTCTTCGGTCTTGGTTTCCTGCAGACAGACCACGTCGGGCTGCTCGGCGGCGAGCCAGTCGGTCAGGTGAGGCAGGCGGACTTTCAGCGAATTGACGTTCCAGCAGGCAATCTTCATCGGTATCGGTGTCGCGGGCAGACGGTGAGCGGGCGAGGCCTCGCAGGGCCGCCGCATTGTCCCATCTGCGCCGGGCACTGAACAGTTGCGCCAGGCGGGCGCTTCAACGCGGCGCGGGCGGCTCCGCGGTCGGGCCGTTGCCCTCGGCGGCAGCACCCTCCGGCGCTTCGGGCGCCGCGGCGGCCGGCTTCGGTGCCTGCGGCTTGGCACTGCCCTTGGCCGGGTAGCCGGCGCGGTCGAGCAGGCGGGTCCAGGCGTCGGCGCTGAAGCCCATCAGCTGGTCGGCGCCGGCGGCGATGGCGGGCACGCGGGCTTCCTTCACCTTGAAGCGGGCGGCGAAGGCCTGCTTCTGCTCTTCGGTGGTGATGCGCTGTTCGCTGTAGGCGATGCCACGGTTCTTCAGCAGCGCCTGCGCCGACTCGCACAGCGTGTCGCACTCGTTGCCGAGCCAGACGGTGACCGGCGCATTCTTCATCGCCTCGCGCTCGGCATAGCTTGGTCCCTGTTCGACCACGCTGGGCTGCAGCTTCTTCTCGGTCGCCGCACGCGCGTCAGCCGGCGGCGGGGTGTCCGAGTAGTGGGTGCGGCCCTGGGCGTCCTTCCACTTGTAGGTCTGGGCGAGGACCGGCGCGGCGCACACGGCGCCGGCGATGGTCACGCAGATCAGTCTGCGCAGCGTCATCATCGTCTCCTCAGGCAGCAGCCACCATGCCGCTGTGACGCAGCAGCGCGTCGGGTTTGGGTTCGCGGCCGCGGAAGGCCTTGAACGATTCCAGCGCCGGGCGCGAACCGCCGACGGCGAGGATTTCGTCCCAGAAGCGGCGGCCGGTGGCGGTGTCGAGCACGGTGCCGGCGACGCTGCGCGCTTCCTCGAAAGCTTCGAAGGCGTCGGCCGACAGCACTTCGGCCCACTTGTAGCTGTAGTAGCCGGCCGCATAGCCGCCGGCGAAGATGTGGCTGAAGCTGTTGGCGAAGCGGTTCCACTCGGGCGGGCGCACCACGGCCACCTCGTCGCGCACTTCGCCGAGCAGCTGCAGCAGGGTCTTGTCGCCGCCGGGCACGAAGTCGTGGTGCAGGCGCAGGTCGAACAGCGAGAACTCGATCTGGCGCAGCGTCTGCATGCCGCTCTGGAAATTCTTGGCGGCGATCATCTTGTCGTACAGCGCGCGCGGCAAGGGCTCGCCGCTGTCGACGTGGGCGGTCATGCCGGACAGCACGTCCCATTCCCAGCAGAAGTTCTCCATGAACTGGCTGGGCAGTTCGACCGCGTCCCACTCGACGCCGTGGATGCCGGATACCGGCAGGTCGTCCACTCGCGTGAGCAGGTGGTGCAGGCCGTGGCCGCTTTCGTGGAACAGCGTGATCACGTCGTCATGGGTGAAGGTGGCGGGCTTGCCACCCACCGGCGACGGGAAGTTGCAGTTCAGGTAGGCGACCGGCGTCTGCACGCCGCCGCTGACCGTGCGACGGGTGATCGCCTCGTCCATCCAGGCGCCGCCGCGCTTGGTGTCGCGTGCATAGAGGTCGAGGTAGAACTGGCCGACCAGTTCACCGCCGGCACGCTCGATGCGGAAGAAGCGCACGTCCGGGTGCCACACCGGCGCGGTGTCCGGCTTGATGGTGACGCCGTAGAGCCCCTCGACTACGCGGAACAGACCTTCCAGCACCTTGTGCTCTGGGAAGTACTGCTTCACCTCCTGCTCCGAGAAGTCGTAGCGCTGCACGCGCAGCTTTTCCGATACCCAGGTCATGTCCCAGGGCTGCAGTTCGTCGAGGCCGAATTCGTTGCGGGCGAATGCGCGCAACTCATCCAGGTCGCGCTGCGCGTGCGGCCTGGCGCGGCCGGCGAGGTCGCGCAGGAAGTCCATCACCTGTTCCGGCGTGTCGGCCATCTTCGGCACCAGCGACAGTTCGGCGAAGCTGGCGAAGCCCAGCATTTTCGATTCTTCGGCGCGCAGCGCCAGGATGCGGGCGATCAGCGGCGTATTGTCGCGCTCCGCTTCGCCGAACTCGGAGGCGCGGGTGGCGTAGGCGCGGTACATGCGGGCGCGCAGTTCACGGTTGTCGGCGTACTGCATGACCGGCAGGTAGGACGGCATGTGCAGCGTGAACTTCCAGCCATCGCGCTCGTCGCGCTGGGCGGCTTCGCGCGCTGCTTCGATGCTGTCTTCCGGCAGACCGGCCAGCAGCGCTTCGTCGGTCACGTACTCGGCGAAGGCATTGGTCGCGTCGAGCAGGTTCTCGCTGAACTTCGCCGACAGCGCGGCCAGTTCTTCCTGGATTTCCTTGAAGCGCGGCTTTTGATCTTCGGCCAGCTCGGCGCCGGACAGGCGGAAATCGCGCACCTCGTTGTCGAGGATGCGCTGGCGCGCCGGCGACAGCGTCGCGTATTCGGGCGATTCGCGCAGCGCCTTGTACTTGGCGAACAGCGCGAGGTTCTGGCCGAGCGCGCTGTAGAAGCGGGTGATGTCGGGCAGTGTCGCGTTGTAGGCCTCGCGCCACGCCGGCACGTCATTGACGCCGTGCAGGTGGCCGACGATGCCCCAGGCGCGGTTCACCTGTTCGCCCATGTCGGTGATCGGCGCCGCGAAGCTGTCCCAAGTCGGGGCTTCGGAGCGCGCGGTCAGGTCGTCGATCAGTGCCTGGTAGCGCTTCAGCAGTTCGCCGATGGCCGGCGCCACGTGTTCGGGCTGCACCGTATCGAAGCGGGGCAGGGCGGAAAAATCGAGCAATGGATTCGTGGTCATGGTGTGCGGACTGTTCGGTACGGGTTGACACGTGCGGCGGTCGCGCGCGGATTTCAATGGGGATTCTAGCCCGCTCTGTGCGCCGCTCACTCAAGTTGGGCATTTCCATGCCGAAAGCAGATGAAGAAAAAAGCCGCGTCCGGAGACGGGGCCGCAAACAGAAGCCCGAGCCATGAACAGACATCGTCCGACGCGAGTTGATTCCCTGCGCGTGCGCGCCTGCGCGCTGGCACTCTGCTGCGCGTCGTCGGTGGCGGCCGCGGATGACGAGAGCGCCGACCTGGCCGGGCTCGCGCTGGAAGATCTGCTGCAGATCAAGGTCACCACCGCCGCCCGCAAGCCGCAGTCACTGCACAGCACGCCGGCCGCGGTGTTCGTCATCTCCCGCGAGGATATCGAGCGCTCCGGCGCGGCATCGGTGCCTGAGGCGCTGCAGATGGCGCCGGGCGTGCAGGTCGGGCGCATTTCCTCCGGTAGCTGGGCGATTTCGCTGCGCGGTGCCAACAGCCGTTTCGCCGACAAGCTGCAGGTGCTGGTCGATGGCCGCAGCGTCTATACGCCGCTGTTCTCAGGCACCGTGTGGGAAGACCGCGAACTGATGCTGGAGGACGTCGAACGCATCGAAGTGGTGCGTGGGCCGGGCGGCGCGCTGTGGGGCAGCAATGCGATGAATGGCGTCATCAACATCATCACCCGCCGCGCGCAGGACACGCAGGGCACGCTGGTCAGCGCCGCGGCGGGTACGGAACAGCGCGGCTGGCTCGCCGTGCGTCACGGCTTCAGCGTCGGCGACAGCCACAGCGGACGCATCTGGGCCAAGCGCCGCCTGAGCGACGCCAGCGACCGACCGGATGGCGCGGCCGGCTACGACGACGGACGCAACACCGCCGGCGGCCTGCTCTGGGAAAGCCGGCTTGGTGGCGGGCACATCTTCACGCTGCAGGCCGGGGCGAGCAGCACGCGGCATGGCGAGGAACTCGATCTAACGCGTTACACCTTCGGCGGTGCGCCGATACCCGGCCGTCTCGATTCGCAGGAAAACCATCTGCTGATGCGTTACGCCGGCATCGCCGACAGCGGTGCCGACTACTCGTTGCAGGCGTCCTACGCGCATTCGAGCTTTGCCGTCGACAACGCGGTCGGCCCGATCGACGACGCGCGGAATACGCTGGACATCGACTTCCAGCGACGCGAGCCGCGGGGCGGTCGTCATGACGTGATCTGGGGCGCCAGCTACCGCCATACCTCGGACCAGCTGAACGTGCAGCTGATCGGCGGTTTCATCCGGCCGCCGAGCCGCAGCACCACCTGGACCAGCGTGTTCGTGCAGGACGACATCACGCTGCTGCCGGAGCGTCTGCACCTGGTGCTCGGCGCCCGCGTCGAGGAGAGCAATCTCGACAAACCGGAAGTGCAGCCGACCGCACGCCTGATATTCACGCCGGATGGCCCGCACAGCGTCTGGGCGGCGGCGTCGCGCACCACGCGCCAGCCGTCGCGTGCGCTGCGCGATTTCAACGCCGACCTTGGCCCCTTCCCGCAGCCGCCGCTGGCCGGCGGCTTCCGCATCCGCAGCGCCGGCGGGGGCCGCGACATGCGCAGCGAAACCGCCACCTCGCTGGAGCTGGGTTACCGCTACCGCAGCGGCCCGCTGACCGTGGATGTGGCCGCGTTCGCGACGCGTTACCGCCATCAGGCCGAGTACGTCAATGTGTTCAACGGCGTGGTCGCGCTGCCGGCCCCGACCCTGCTGGCCGAGTTCGAAGTGCGCGCCAGCGACGACAGTCGCGCGCACGGTCTCGAACTGGCTGCGGACTATCGCCCGGGCACCGACTGGTCGCTGCACGGCGCCTACACCTACACCGACTCGACGGCGCTGGACCGCACCTTTCGCGCCGACATTCCGCTGACCAATTTCTTCATCTACTCAGCCGATGCGCGACACCGCCTGTCGCTGCGTTCGCTGTGGAACCTGACGCCGCGACTGAAGTTCGATGCCTGGCTCCGCCACACCAGTCGCGTCGAACCGGCGGGTATTCCATCGTTCTCCGATCTCGACCTGCGTCTGGCGTGGACGCCGCGAAGCGGGCTCGAACTGTCGCTGGTCGGACAGAACCTGCTGCACGCGCGCCGCGTGCACTACGCGGCGGACACGCTGCCATCCTCTTCACTGGCGATTGAACGCGGCGCCTATGTGAAGGCGGTCTGGTCCTTCTGACATGACGCTCTGCGTGCGCACCCGGGCTCTGCGCTGCCTGCGTTCGGTCGGCGCCGTCGGGGCACTGCTGTGTGCGCTGGCCGGCCAGGCGCAACCGCATCTGCCGGAGGAGCAGCTGAAGGCCGCCTTCGTGTTCAACTTCGCCAAGTACATCGAGTGGCCGGCTGAGGACGGCACGCTGGCACAGATCGTTGCCTGCGTGATCGGCGATGCCAGCGCGCTCGGCGACGCGCTGGGCGCCTTCCACGGACGGGCCGTCGCCGGCCGCACCTTCCAGGTGAGACGCCATGTGCAGCCCGAGGAGGTCGATCGTTGCCACATCGCGGTGCTGAGCGACAGCAGCGATCGACGGGTGGTGGCCGTGCTGAAGCAGGTGCCGGCGCAGGCAGTGCTCACGGTCAGCGATGCAGAAGGCTTCGTCGATGGCGGCGGCATGATCGGCATCGTGCGCAGCGGGGACCGCCTGCAGTTCGACATCAATCAGGCGGCGTTGCAACGGGCCAATCTGAAGGCAAGCTCGCAGTTGCTCAAACTGGCGCGCAATCTCGGAGGACGGCCCCGATGAAGAGGCCGCGCCTGTTCGCCGAGCCGCCGGACCTGCCGCTGCGCGCCCGGCTGCGCCGCGTGCTGCTGCTGTCGCTGGCGACCGGCCTGGTGATCAATTTCGTGTTCACCTCGCTCAACGGCCTGCTCGGCGAACGCGAGCGGCTGGTCGATCAGCTCGACGCGACCGCGCGCATCATCGGTGCGAACAGTGCGTCGGCACTCGCCTTCAGCGACCCCGATGCGGCGCGCGGCACGCTGTCCGCGGTGTCCAGCGTGGCGGCGGTGACGCGCGCCTGGATACAGCTGAGCGACGGCGTGCCTTTCGCCGCCTTCCCGCCGTCCGCACCGCCGCCGCTGCCGGGGCAGCAGATCGACGAAATGACGGTGATCGGTGCGCTGTGGTCGCCCCGCCTGCTGTTCGCGCGGCCGCTGGTCGATGACGATCAGCGCCTGGGCGTCATCGTGCTGGAGGCCGATCTGCTGCCGCTGTGGAGCCGGGTTGCCACCACCATGCTGATCAATGGCATCGCCACTGCGCTGTCCTTCCTGCTCGCCTACCGGCTGTCGGCTGGCATGCAGCGGCGGGTGACCGACCCGGTACAGGCATTGATCGCGTCGGCGCGCCGGGTGGTCGATGAGCGTCGCTACGACGTGGCGGTGCCGCGTCTGGCCAATGACGAGATCGGCCAGCTCACCGATCGCTTCAACGAAATGCTGCACGAGATCGCGCTGCGCGACGCCGAACTGCGCGGCCATCGCGACCGCCTGGAAAGCGAGGTCGAGGTGCGGACCAGCGAGCTGCGGGTGGCGAAGGAACAGGCGGAGGCGGCGAACGAGGCGAAGAGCCGCTTCCTCGCCAACATGAGCCACGAAATCCGCACGCCGATGAACGGTGTCATCGGCATGGCCGGTCTGCTCGAACGCACCCGGCTCGACGACCGTCAGCGGCGCTATGTCGAAGGTATTGCCGGCTCGGCCGAATCGCTGCTGCGCGTGATCAACGACGTGCTCGACTTCTCCAAGATCGAGGCGGGCAAGTTGACGCTGGAAAAGGTCGTGTTCTTTCCACGCCAGGTGGTCGAGGATGTGGTCATGCTGTTCGCCGACAGCGCACGGGCACGGGGCATCGAGCTGTCGCTGCGCATCGATCCGGCGCTGCCGCGGGCGCTGATCGGCGATCCGCACCGGCTGCGTCAGGTGCTGGTGAACCTGGTGTCGAACGCGGTGAAGTTCACCGCCAGCGGTGAGGTGCTGGTCGATGTGTCGACCACCGGTGCCGACCAGCAGGCACGACCCGGTCGTGCCGTGCTTCATGTCGATGTGATCGATACCGGCGCCGGCATTCCGGCAGTGGCCGAAGCGGGCATCTTCGAGGCCTTCTCGCAGGGCGACAGTTCGACCACCCGCCAGTACGGGGGCACCGGTCTCGGGCTGGCGATCACGCGCGAACTGATCCTGCTGCAGAAGGGGGCCATCGGCTTCTGCAGCGTGCCGCGCTACGGCACGCGATTCTGGTTCGTGCTGCCCTTCGACATCGCCGGCGTGCGTTCGTCGTCGCCGCTGCCGCCGAGCGCCGTGCGTCGCGTGCTCGTCGTCGATCCGGTGCCGCGGGCCGCGCAGACGCTGGCAGCCATGCTCGACGAACTGGGTGTCGAGCACGCGCGCTGTACCGACGCGCACGGTGCCATGGCGGCACTGATGCATGCGTACTTCTGCGGCCTGCCGTTCGACGCGGTGCTGTGTGCGCAGAAGCTTCCGGACGGCGATGCGCCCACGCTGGCCGGCGTGCTTGCGCAGCGCCTGGCCGCGCCGCCGCTGTTCGTCCGCGTGCAGGGCTTCGCCGATCCCGAGGTGGTCGAACCGCCGATGGCTACGCTGCGCAAGCCGGTGCTGCGCGGTGAGCTGCAGTCCGTCCTGGGCGGCGACACGCCGCCGCGCCATGCTTTGGCCGATGTCGCTCCATCGGTCGGTACGCCGGATGCGCGGTTGGTTTCGGTGCTGCTGGTGGATGACCATCCGGTCAATCGCGAGATATCGGTCGAGATGCTGCGCGAGCTTGGCTACCGCGTAAGCACCGCGGACAACGGCGTCGAGGCGTGCGAAGCGGTCGAGCTGGCGGTGTTCGATCTGGTGCTGATGGATTGCCAGATGCCAGTGATGGACGGCTTCCAGGCGACGCGGCGTATCCGCGAATTCGAACAGGACGCCGGACGCACCCCGGTGCCCATCGTCGCGCTGACGGCCAACGCCTTGCGCGGCGACCGCGAGCGCTGTATCGAGGCCGGCATGAACGATTATCTGCCCAAGCCGCTGCCGCTGCGCGAACTGAACAGGATGGTGGAGCGCTACGTTCGCAAGGAGGGCGTGGCCGATGCGACGCCGATGGCCGGCGCGATGGCGGCGACCCTGATCGACGAAGTACAGTTGTTCAGCGTGCCCGGCATGCGCAGCAATGGTTCGGGGCTGATGACACGCATGACCGCGTTGTTCCGTCGCGAGTCGTCGTCCAGCCTGGCGGCGATGCAGGCGGCCGCGGCGAGTGGCGACGCGCCGGCGCTGCGGGCGGCGGCGCATCGGCTCAAGAGCTCGAGCGGCGCGCTCGGGGCGCGCCTGGTCTATGAGAGGGCGCGCGAGATCGAGAACGCGGCGCGCACCGGCCGCGTCGAGTTCGACGATGTGGCACAGCGCACATTCGAGCAGATTCTGCTGCAGACTTGCAGCGCTCTGGAATATTTGATGACGACGCAGGGCGCTGCATGCGCGCCGGATTCGACGGGAGCCGACGGTGATATTGCTGGTCGATGACGATGTGATGGTCCGCCTGATGGCGGCAGAGGCGCTGATCGCCTCGGGTTTCGAGGTGATGGAGGCCGCGGATGGCGAACAGGCGCTCGAACTGTTCGACCGCCACGAATTTTCGCTGGTGCTGCTCGACGTGAGTCTGGGCGGCATCGATGGCTTCGAGGTGTGCCGACAGATGCGCGAGCGGCCGCACGGGCGCTCGCTGCCCATCATCATGCTCACCGGCATGGACGACACGCACTCGATCGACAGCGCCTACTCGCTGGGTGCCACCGATTTCGTCACCAAGCCCCTGAACTGGACCCTGCTCGTCTATCGCGTGCGCTACGCCCTGCGTGCGGCCCACACCGTCGCCGACCTCGAAACATCGGAGCGCCGGCTGGCGGTTGCCCAGCGCGTCGCCAGACTGGGCGGCTGGCTGTGGCATGTCGACGAGGATCGCTGCGAGCGCAGCAAGATCTGCCTCGACCTGTGGGGCGACACGCCCAGTTCGCTGCACGAGGTGCCCTTCGGCCTGCTGTCGCGCGTGCTCAGCCCGGACCGCCAGCATCTGCGCGAGGCGATGGAGCGCGCCCGCGAAGGCGAGGCCTACCAGATGAGTTTCCGCGTGCAGCGCGACGAGGGCACCGTGGTGACGCTGTACGAGCAGGCGCTGCCGGTGCGCGACGAGTTCGGCCGTGTGGTGCGCATCGAGGGCGTCACGCAGGACGTGACCGAGCGCGAGCAGGCGCAGCGGCGCATCCGATTCCTCGCCTACCACGACAGCCTGACCGGTCTGGCCAATCGCCAGATGTTCCGCGAAATGCTGGACCACACGCTGGCGCGTTCGCAGCGCACCGGCTCGCGCTGCGCGCTGCTCTACCTCGATCTCGATCGCCTGAAGCGCATCAACGACAGCTACGGCCACACGCTGGGCGACCAGATATTGCGCGAGGTGGCGAGCCGGCTGCTCGCGTCCATCCGCTCCGCCGATCTGGTGGCGCACGACGATTCGCTGCACGAGGAAGTGGTGGCGCGGCTGGGCGGCGACGAATTCACGGTGCTGCTGACCGACCTGTCGCGCGCCGAGGACGCCGCGCGCGTGGCGGCGCGCATCTGTGCCGAACTGGGGCGGCCGCTGCAGGTGGCCCATGTCGAACTGGTGGTGACCGCGTCGATCGGCATCGCCATCTTCCCGGACAACGGCGCCGATCCGGAGACGCTGCTGCGTCACGCCGACATGGCGATGTACGCGGCCAAGCAGCGCGGGCGCAACACCTACGAATTCTTCACCGAGGCGATGCAGCAGCAGGCGGTCGAGCGGCTCTCGCTGGAGCAGGATCTCGCGCGCGCACTGGAGAGCGGCCAGTTCTCGCTGCATTACCAGCCGCAGGTCGACGCCGGCAGCGGCCGCATCGTGTCGGCCGAGGCACTGCTGCGTTGGGAACATCCGCAACGCGGCATGGTGTCACCGGTGCAGTTCATTCCGGTGGCCGAGGAAACCGGCCTCATCGTGCCGCTCGGCGAATGGGTGGTACTGACCGCCTGCCGCCAGATGGCGGAATGGCGTCAGGCCGGCTTGCCGGTGGTGCCGGTCGCGGTGAATCTGTCGGCGCACAATTTCCGCTCCGATTCGCTGCTCACGTCGATCGCGCACGCGCTGGAATCGACCGGTCTGCCGTCGAGCTATCTGCACGTCGAACTGACCGAGAGTGCCGTGATGCAGGAGCCCGAGGCGGCGATGAAGACGCTGGGCGCGTTGAAGGCGATCGGTCTGAAGCTGTCGATCGACGACTTCGGTACCGGTTACTCGTCGCTGTCTACGCTTAAGCAGTTCCCGATCGACCTGTTGAAGATCGACCGCAGCTTCGTCCGCGATCTGCCGGAAGACGGCAGCAGCGCGTCCATCGTCGAGGCCATTCTGGCGCTGGCGAATGCGCTCGGTCTGGGCGTCGTGGCCGAAGGGGTGGAAACGGCTGCACAGCGAGACTTCCTGTGCAGCCGGCGCTGCGGCTTGATGCAGGGCTACCTGTTCTCGAAGCCGCTGCCGGCCGACGGGTTTGCCCAGCTGCTCGGGGCGGTGCCGCGTTACGCCTGAGCGGCACCAAGGCAGGTTCAGCCCTTGCTGCCAGCCAGCACCATGTCTTCCTCGATCAGAACGTTGTTGCCATCCGGCACCACGGTGTCCACCCGGTAGATGCCACCGGGCACGGCGTCGGACAGCACGAAGATATAGGTCTTGCCGAGGTACTTCGGAAATTTCTGCTTGTTCGGATCGTCGCGGTAAGGCGTGATGCGATATTCCTTCGCGTCCACCGTCTTGCCGCCGAAGCTCACCTTGACCGGCGTGGCCTTCGGTCCTTCGGCCAGTGCCAGACGGATGCGCTTGCGGAAGTAGTTCGACTTGCCGCCGGTCAGCCGTTCCATTTCACGGATGTCGCGCTCAAGGAAGCACATCAGGGCCGGGTTGCTCTGCGCGGCATCGATCTCCGGGATTTCGGTCTTGCGAACGCCGCTCAGACAGCTGGTGCTCACCTTGCGGGCGCCTTTTTCCTCGCTGACGCGCACCTCGACCGTGTCCTGGAATGCGGCCTCCTGGCTGCCGCTGCGCTTGAACGAATAGCTGAGCGTAGCCGGGGCCTTCACTGCCGACATCTGGTCGTTCATGAACAACTGCTTCTCGGCTTCGGTGATTTCCTGGCTCGGCTCTGCGTGAGCGATGCCGATCGATGCGAACAGTGCGAACAGCAGGGCGGGAAGGGTGGGGCGGAACTTCATGGTGACTCCTCGTGATTGCCGGGTCTGTGCCCGTTCTGGGGGTGAATTCAGCATGTGGTTGACGCACCGCCGGCGCAGGCGTTGACGCGCGCGTCGAGGGCTTCGACGGCGGTCGGCGCGATGCGCTCGAGGCGGGCGCGCGCACTGGCAAAGGCGGCCTGATCATTCGTCCGGTACTGCGCCAGTGCGAGGTCGCTGATGAAAACGGGATTGTTGCTTTCGAGTGCGTCGGCGCGCGCGAACGCGGCCGTCGCGTCGATGCCGCGCCCGGCCTGTGCCCGGCCGAGCGCGTGCCAGGCCGAGGCATTGCGCTGATCGACGGCGATCAGGTCGCGCGCCAGGCGTTCCAGGTCGGCCCAACGGCCTTCCGCCTCCAGGCGCAGCGTCTGCAGGAAGAGCGGCAGTGCCGGCTCCGGGGCGTCCCAGAAGGGACGTCCGTCGAGCGGTGCGACCTCGGGGCCGGGCGGCAGCTTCAGCGCCTCGGCGATCCAGGCGACCGGTACGGAAAACTGATTGTCGGTGCCGGCGCGGAACTTGAACGTCATCAGGCCTACCAGGCGGCCGTCGCGGTCGAACATGCCGCCGCCACTGGCGCCCGACGTAAACGGGGTGGTGCTCTGGATCACCTGCGCACCGTCGTGTGCATGCAGCCGCAATACCGTTCCGTTGCTGACGCGTGGCGCAGCGCCAAGGATGTAGCCCAGTGCCACCAGTTCCTCGCCCGGCTTGAGCGGCGTTTCACGCAGCGGTACCGGTGGCACCTGTGCAGCGCCCGGCACATCGAGCAGGCACAGGTCGCGCGCGACCATCGCGCGCTGGCTGCTTACCTGCATGCGCTCGCCGTTGGACACCACACGCAGCGTGCTTGCCCGGGCGGTGACGTGACAGGCGGTGGCGATGACGCCCGGTGCCACCGCCACGCCGGTGCCGACACCCACGTTGCCGCGGGCATCGGACGCTTCCACCTTCAGCACGCTGGGACGCAGGCTGATCAGCGCCGCGATGTCCCGCTCGCCCAGCGCGCTGGCCAGCGACGGCAAGGCGGTGAGCAGCAGGGTCGCGGTCAGGCGGAAGTACGTCGACACGACCCGGGTCTCAGCGATCCGCAGCGGTGTGGCTGGCCTGCGATTCGTCGATCAGCGGCACACCGTAGGAGGTCAGGATGGCCTGGATACCGGGCAGGTTGCGCTGAACGGACTCCTCGATCTTGTTCTTCCAGTCCTTCTCGCCGTAACGCACCGCCATCGTGATCGCGTAGTCGAACTTGACGTTGTTCTCCGGCGGAAAGCCGACGGTGACGAGGTCAGTCGCGCCGGAATTCTTCGCGAAGTAGCCGGCGATAGGACCCCAGGCCATCGCGACGTCCAGCTTGTCGGCGACCAGATCCTTCTCGACGATCTCGCCCGGGTAGGCACCCGGATCGCCGGACTGCCGCTGGTACGAGATGGCCTGGTCGAACAGCTTGTTGCGCAGCAGCCAGTCCACCGGCGGCGTCTGCGAGAAAACGCCGAACTTCAGCTTGGACAGCTTTTCCGGCGGCAGCTTGAGCAGGTCGTCCGGCACCTTCACGTCGTCCAGACCGCGCCCCTTCTTGAACACCATCGCGTAGGTCGAGCGGTAGTAGGGCTTGATCGTGGCGCCCATGTCGAAACCGACCGGGACACCGACGATGAGGTCGCATTTGTACTTGCCCGGAATCTTCTCGTGCTTGGCGCGCAGCGTCATGCGCACGAAGCCCATGCGGTGCGGGAAGAAGGCGTATTCGAGGGTGTAGCCGAGATCCTTGGCCAGGAGCTCGGCAATCTTGTTCTCGTAACCTTCGCCCTTGTCGTTCGACAGCGGCAGGTTGTTCGGGTCGGCGCAGACGCGCAGCACCTTGTCGTCGCCGGTTTCGGCAGAAGCGAGCGGCGCGGCGAGTGCGGTGGCGGCAGCCAGGGCGATGGCAGCGGACAGTCGATACTTCATCTTGGGGTCTCTCCTCCGTGTCTATATGGCGTGATGTCTTTTTTATCGAAGGGGTGGCTGACGCCTATCCTTCAAGGTGACAGTCTGACATCGACCGAGGGGATTTTGTTTTGTGAATTCCGGTGATTTGTTCCACGCGCGCGATGCGCGGGGCGCACTCGCGATCGGCGGCGGCAGGCCGGTTCGCCCGGTTCATGTGCCATCCGGGCAAAAAAACTGGCACCTGCGTTGCCGCGAGGTGCCAGTTCAGGGTCAGACGGGAGGGCGCCTCAGACGCCCTCCTTGTACTGTGCCAGATTACGGCAGTGCGAACACCGTCATCACGCCACCCAGTTCGGTGTAGCTCGCCAGTTCGGCGTAGCCACCCACGGCGCCCAGACCATCGGTCGGCTTCTCGAGACCGGCTGCCAGACCGATACCGGCCCAGCCACCAATACCCGACAGGATGCCGATGTACTGCTTGCCCTTGTATTCCCAGGTGTTGACGTTGCCGATGATGCCGGACGGCGTCTTGAACTTGAACAGTTCCTTGTTGATGTCGTCAGCATCGACGCACTTGAGGTAGCCCTCAAGCGTGCCGTAGCAGGCGATGCCACCGGCCGTGACCAGGGCGCCCGACCACACCGAGAACTTCTCCGGCTTGGACTGGACGATCTTGCCCTTGCCAGCGTCCCAGGTGATGAAGTTGCCCATGCCGCCGTGGCTGCCCGGGGCCGGGAACATCGACAGGGTGGCGCCGACGTACGGCTGGCCAGCGGTGTACTCAACGCGGAACGGCTCGTAGTCCATGCAGACGTGGTTGGTCGGCACGTAGAACAGGCCATTCTTCGGGCTGAACGCAGCGGGTTGCTGGTCCTTGGTACCCAGAGCGGCCGGGCAGACGCCCTTCGTGTTCACGTCTTCACCGTTCTGACGGGTGGAGTACTTGGCCACGACTTGCGGACGGCCGGTGTTCATGTCGACGTGGGTCGCCCAGTTCACCTTCGGATCGTACTTCTCGGCCACCAGCAGTTCGCCGGACACGCGGTCCATCGTGTAGGCGAAGCCGTTACGGTCGAAGTGCACCGCAACCTTGCGCTTCTTGCCCTTCACATCCACGTCAGCCAGGATGACTTCGTTGATGCCGTCGAAGTCCCACTCGTCGTGCGGGGTCATCTGGTAAACCCAGCGAGCCTTGCCGGTATCGACGTCACGCGCCCACAGGGTCATCGACCACTTGTTGTCGCCCGGACGCTGCGACGGGTTCCAGGTCGAGGGGTTGCCCGAACCGTAGTACATCAGGTTCTCTTGCGGGTCGTACGAGTACCAGCCCCAGGTCGTGCCGCCACCGATCTTCCACTGGTCGCCCTGCCAGGTCTTCAGGGACGAATCCTTGCCCACCGGCGCCATCTTGCCGTTGGTCCAGGTCATGGTCTTTTCCGGATCCATCAGCATTTCTGCGTCGGGGCCGGTCGAGTAGCCCTTCCACACCTGCTTGCCGGTGTTGATGTCGTAGGCAGCGACGTAGCCGCGGATACCGAATTCACCGCCGGAGATACCGGTGATGACCTTATCCTTGAACACGTGCGGGGCGTTGGTGTTGGTGCCGCCAACCTTCGGGTCGCCGTTCTTGACTTCCCACAGCTTCTTGCCGGTCTTGGCGTCGAGCGCGACCAGCATGGTGTCTGCCTGCTGCAGGAACACCTTGCCTTCGGCGTAGGCGAGACCACGGTTCACCGTGTCGCAGCACATCACCGGGATCACGGACGGATCCTGCTTCGGCTCATACTTCCACTTGATCTTCTGGGTTTCCAGATCGATTGCGAAAACCTTGTTGGGGAAGGGGGAGTGCACGAACAGGGTGTCGCCGATCACCAGCGGGCCGCCTTCGTGACCGCGCAGAACGCCGGTCGAGAAGGTCCAGGCCACCTTCATGTTCTTGACGTTGCTCTTATTGATCTGGTTCAGCGTGCTGTAACGCTGGTTCTCGAAGTTGCCAGCTTGCATTGCCCAGTTTTTCGGGTCTTTGATCAGCTTGGCGACGTCAGCGTTAGCGAGCGCAGTGCCCGGGATGGCCAGTGCGGCGACCCACAGGGGCAGTTGTTTCATCTTGCTAGACATAGGCTCCTCCTCATTGCTACCAAAATGTGACCGGACCCCATGTCGAAGGCTCCGGCCGCTGTTGCCCTGCGACGCCCATAAGTGCCCCCGGGCGTCGAGGTAATGAAGATATAGCACACGATTTTTGAACAGCGGGAAGTTTTCCCCGCAAGATCTTAAAATTTTAAACTTGACGAAGATTAGAAAAAGTGCTCCCCGGCGTCAAAACTGCGTTTGGCCGGGATGATTGCCCTCGCTTGTGGCGCGCTGCAACATGGAAAAAATCGCTGGATGTTGCAGCGCGCAACAGCGCCGCCGACACTGTGTGACGCCGGAACGTTCCGGAACGGAACACTTGGTGTTGCTTAAAAATGAGGCAGTCCGAACGAAAAAAACGGCACTTCACGCTTGCGCGAAGTGCCGTTCAGGGACCCGCCGGGGGAGGCGGGTTGTCCAGGACAGACAGTGGATCAGGGCAGTGCGAACACCGTCATGACGCCGCCCAGCTCGGTGTAGTTGGCCAGTTCGGCGTAGCCACCCACGGCGCCCAGACCATCGGTGGATTTCTCCAGGCCGGCTGCCAGACCGATACCGGCCCAGCCACCGATACCCGACAGGATCCCGATGTACTGCTTGCCCTTGAATTCCCAGGTCGTCACGTTGCCGATGATGCCGGACGGGGTCTTGAACTTGTACAGTTCCTTCGTGATGTCGTCGGCGTCGACGCACTTGAGGTAGCCCTCGAGCGTGCCGTAGCAGGCGATGCCGCCGGCCGTGACCAGGGTGCCCGACCACACCGAGAACTTCTCCGGCTTGGACTGGACGATCTTGCCCTTGCCGGCGTCCCAGGTGATGAAGTTGCCCATGCCGCCGTGGCTGCCCGGGGCCGGGTACATCGACAGCGTCGCGCCGACGTAGGGCTGGCCCGCGGTGTATTCGACGCGGAACGGCTCGTAGTCCATGCAGACGTGGTTGGTCGGGACATAGAACAGGCCGTTCTTCGGGTTGAACGACGCCGGCTGCTGGTCCTTCGTGCCGAGCGCGGCCGGGCAGATGCCCTTGCTGTTCACGTCCTCGCCGTTCAGGCGGGTCGAGTACTTGGCCACCACCTGCGGGCGGCCGGTCACCATGTCTACATGGGTGGCCCAGTTCACCTTGGGGTCGAACTTCTCGGCCACCAGCAGTTCGCCGGTCACGCGGTCCAGCGTGTAGGCGAAGCCGTTGCGGTCGAAGTGGACGGCAACCTTGCGCTTCTTGCCCTTGACGTCGATGTCGGCAAGGATGACCTCGTTCACACCGTCGAAGTCCCACTCGTCGTGCGGGGTCATCTGATAGACCCAGCGCACCTTGCCGGTATCGACGTCACGCGCCCACAGGGTCATCGACCACTTGTTGTCGCCCGGACGCTGCGACGGGTTCCACGTCGACGGGTTGCCGGTGCCGTAATACATCAGGTTTTCCTGCGGGTCGTACGAGTACCAGCCCCAGGTCGAACCGCCGCCGATCTTCCACTGGTCGCCCTGCCAGGTCTTCAGCGACGAATCCTTGCCCACCGGTGCCATCTTGCCGTTGGTCCAGGTCATCGACTTTTCCGGGTCCATCAGCATTTCTGCGTCGGGGCCGGTCGAATAGCCCTTCCACACCATCTTGCCGGTGTTCAGATCGTAGGCGGTCACACGACCGCGCACGCCGAACTCGCCGCCGGAAATGCCGGTGATCACCTTGTCTTTGAACACGTGCGGAGCCTGGGTGTTCGTCTCGCCGATCTTCGGATCGCCGTTCTTCACGTCCCACAGCTTCTTACCGGTCTTGGCGTCGAGTGCGACCAGCACGGTGTCGGCCTGCTGCAGCAGGATCTTGCCTTCGGCGTAGGCGAGGCCACGGTTAACGGTGTCGCAGCACATGACCGGAATCACCGACGGGTCCTGCTTGGGCTCGTACTTCCAGACGATCTTCTGGGTTTCCAGATCGATCGCGAACACCTTGTTGGGGAAGGGCGAGTGCACGAACAGCATGCCGCCGATCACCAGCGGGCCGCCCTCGTGACCGCGCAGCACACCGGTCGAGAAGGTCCACGCCACCTTCAGATCCTTGACGTTCTTCTTGTTGATCTGGTTCAGCGCGCTGTAGCGCTGGTTCTCGAAGTTGCCGGCCTGCATGGCCCAGTTCTTCGGATCCTTGATCAGTTTCGCCAGATCGGCGTTAGCCATCGCGGCGCCCGGAACGGCGAGCGCGGCGAGCCACAGGGGCAGTTGTTTCATCTTCACGGACATGGGGTGTTTCTCCTCGTTGCTTTCCCAATGGCCCACGCCTGAACGGCCCGGACCGGCGGCCCCCGCCGGAGCCCATAAGTGACTCTCTGTTGACGGGTTATGGACTTATACATCGCAGAATGCAACGACGGGATGGAATCCCCCGGCCAAGAGCCTGGATGCCCCGATGTCGGGACGGATTCACGGTCGAAACGGGGATATATCCCGGATTCAAGGGGTTGGCGGAGACGTCCGTGCCGCTGTCATTCGCGCGGGACGCCGACCGGAATCCGGGGTGTGGCGATATGCAACGTCCGCCGGCAGACGCCGGCCGGAGCACCGGATCAGCGCCGGAAACGGTCCGGGCGGAAACCCCAGGCGAGGCTGAGCACGCCGAGCAGTGCCGGCAGCCAGCCCAGCCGGGTCGGCACCGACTGTGTGCGACCGAGTTCGGGGTCGGTCAGCGCCGCTGCCAGCCCGTCGGCGTCGGCCAGCGTGTGATAGGCCATGCCGGTCTGTGACGCCAGTTCGCGCAGGTGCGGCGACTTCAGGCTGGACAGGTGTTCGGTGCCGGCGACCACGGCCTGCTGCGCGACGCTCTGGCCGGACTCATCCACCATCGCCTCGCCGTTGGCGCTCGAACCGGTGCGCCCGCGCGTCGCCGTGTCGGTCTGCGATACCTCGTCGGCACGCCAGTAGCCGAGCGGGCGACCGTCCGGGTCGAATTTCGGGATCGGGCTCAGCGCGCTGCCGCCGGTACCGACGATGAGCCCTTTCACCGCGCCCGGTTCGCCGTCGAAAGAGGGGCGGATCTTCGGGTGCAGCGGTGGCGCCTCGTGGCCGTCGGTCACGAACACCAGCGACGGCTTATCCTCCAGATCCTTCAGCGCTCGGATCGACGAGAACAGACCCTTGGACACCTCACTGGCGCCGGCCCAGGACATCTGGCCGTCGATGCTGGACAGCGTCGCCAGCAGTTCGTGATAGTTGCTGCACACCTCGACCGGCGTCATCAGCGCCAGCAGCCGGTATTCCGAGAATACGCCCCAGCCGATGCGCGAGCCGCAGGGCAGGGCGCGCAGCGACTCGGCCAGGCTGCGCTTGGCGTAGGTCAGGCGGTCGACCGGCTTGCCGTCGAGCTCGTAGTCGAGCGTGTTCATGCTCTGCGTGATATCCAGCACCACCATGTGCGTATAGCTGCGACCGGGCAGCGACACCGGCGGCAGCACCGCGGCGAGCGCGAACAGCAGCAGGGCCACCGTCAGCGGCCGCGTCTGCGGGCTGTTCGCGCGCGCCAGCAGCTGTCGCGTCGTCGCGATCATGGCAGGCCCAGCGTGAAGGCTTTCATCGTGGTGACTGCGCGCTCGCTGTTCTGCGGCAGCGGCGGCCCTTCCTCGATCGCGCTTTCGCGCTCGGGCGCCAGCCGCAGCGCCCGTTCGAGGTTGTACTTGGCGTTCCAGTGCTGCGGGTTCAGACGCAGCAGTTCGCGGTAGCTCGACTTCGCCAGCTCGGCCAGCGGCAGCGACTTGCCTATGCTTTCCGGCCCGAACTGCAGCGCCTCGCGCAGGTGCAGATTGCCGAGGTTGTACAGCACCGACTGCAGCAGGTCGCCGTCGCTGCTGCGCGACAGGTCCTTGTAGGCGCGCACCGCGCCCTCGTAGTCGTTGCGCGCTGCCAGCGACAGCGCACGCGCGAACTCGGCCTGCGGGGTGTCCTGGGTCGCGGCGGCGTCGATGCCGCTGTCGACCAGGCGATTGAAATCGCGGGCCTTGGACAGGCGGTAGCCCTCCCAGGCCGCCACCGCGACGCTGACCGCGATGCCTGCGGCGAGCATGGACGCGACACTGCGCAACTTCATGACTGCAACTCCTCTTTCCATGCCGGCCGCGTGATCAGGCGGCAGGCCAGTGCGATCGCGCCGGCGAGCAGGGCCAGCGCGAAGCACCAGCCCGAAAAATCGCGCCGCGGAATGCGTTCGACGTAGTCGAGCGGCAGGTTCTGTTGCCGATCGACTTCGGCCACCGCCTGCTTCACCGCCTCCGGGTCTTCCGCCTCGAAAGCTTCGTACGGCACGCCGGTCGATTTCAGGAACTTGTGCAGCGCCGCCTCCGGCACGTTGCCATCGTTCTCGTCGGCGTTCAGGCCCAGGCTCAGCGCCGAGCGGATGAACACCCAGTACACGGCGACACGATTGCGCTCGAAGGCGCGGCGGATCTTGCCGCGCATTTCGTCGTCGATCTGCGCCGCGCCATCCGACACCAGCAGCAGGATGCGGCTGCCCGAATAGGCACGTCGGTCGAACTGTTCGGCGCCAGCCAGCAGGGCGCGGCCGATGTCGGTTTCCGACAGGCCGCGGCCGATGCCGCCGGCCTCGATGCCGGCCTGCACCACGTCGCCGTGCTGGGTGAAGGGCACCACCAGCATCGGCGACGAACTGAACAGCAGCAACGAGTAGCGATCTTCGGGGCGTCGTGCCGCGAACTCGGCGAGCAGCCGGCGCGCGACCTTGCCCTTGGCTTCCGCCGTGGTGTCGATCGACGGCTGCCTGCCCTTGGGCAGCAGCGGTTCGTCCATGCTGCGGCTGCGGTCGAGCACGATGACGATTTCGGCACCGCGACCGGTGCGCTGCTGTTCGGTTGCAGGCTGCGCCAGTCCCGCCAGACCGAGCACCGCCGCCACGATGGCGAGCGCAGCGGCGATGCGGCCGCCGCGCAGTACGGCGTTACCCAGCGGATCGCGCGGCAGCCAGTCGATGCAGCCGTAGTCGAGCGAGTGGCGCCGGCGCGGCCACAGCGGCAGCAGCGCCAGCGGCAGCGCGAGCAGCCAAAGCGGCGCGGTCAGTTCGAGCGCACCGGGCCACAGGTTCAGGACCAGATCGTTCATGCCAGCGCGCTGCGTTCCAGTTTTGCCGCCTGCGCACACAGCGCGCGCGGCTCCACGCCGTCGACCGCACGGTCGGCGAAGAAGCGGGTCTGCGAAGCCTCGAAGAAGCGGCGCAGGTCCGCCTCCAGTGGGGCCAGCCACGGCGCGCGGGCGAGCAGCAGCGGCAGGTTGTGATCGCGCACCACCTGGCCGGCGGTGTCGTCGAGCGCGCGGTGCAGCCGGCGCCAGACCTCGATCGAACCGGCATCGAGCCGCGCGATGTCACGCTGGGCGCGTGAGAAGGGCAGGCGGCGCCGCGCGTTGAACTGGCGCAGCAAGGCCAGTGCCGCCCACAGCGCCACCAGCAGTGCGCCCGCGTACAGCGCGGCGTGCAGCCCCCGCTCGTAAGGCGCGGTGTCGATGTGCGGCGCCGGCGCGTCCGGCCGCATCTCTTCCAGTCCGGCGCGCGCCAGCACCACATTGGGCGTGAGCGGCGCCACCGTCAGCGGCATCGGCGTGGTCTGCAGGCGGCTGCCGGACACCGCGGTTTCGATGTCCAGCGCCGGCAGTTCGATCGCGCGCAGTTCTTCCGGCACGTTGATGATCTGGTAGTCCATCACCAGCCAGCGGCGGCCGGCCGCGTCGCGCTCGATACGCGCATCGCGGCGCTCGAACCAGTTGCCGGTGCGCTCGAGCGGCGGCAGCTTGGCAAGTTCGAGCGGTTTGCCGTCGTATTCCAGCACCACCCGCTGCGTCACGATGTCGCCGATGACGTAGCCGAAGGGGCGCAGCGGATCGACTTCGGGATTGACTGCCGATATCGCGGGCGCCGGCGGTGTAGCCACATCGGTCGCCGGCTCGGCCGGCGCTGTGGCGGGTTCGGCGGGGGCCGCAGCCGGGTCCGGCGGCGGCGGAATGACGTAGCCGGTGGGCTGCGGCGGTGTGCTTGGCGCAGCCGCAGCATCGGCACCGGCGGCAGGCGCCGCAGCGTTGGTGTCCTGCGCCTGGGTGGCGCCACAGCAGACCAGGGCCAGCGCCGCACAGGCGCTCAGCAGGCGCAGTCTCCAGAAGGAAGGCATGTCAGACGGCCTCGAAGAAATAGCGTGACAGCGCGTCCGCGTCGAAGCGGCCGGTCATGTAGAAAGGGCGTACACCGCGCGACGAGAACAGCGTTTCCAGCGCCTCGCGCCGCTCGGCGAAGGCGTCCTCCCAGCGGCGGCGTATCTGCGGCCGCAGCCACAGGCCGCGTCGGCGGCCGCTTTCGATGTCGCGCAGCGCGAGCAGGCCTTCGCCCTCCGGCGCCTTCGGCTCGACCTCGTCCCAGATCACCATCGGCACGACGTAGGCGTGCGACAGCAGGTCGAGTGCGGCCGAGGTCTGTTCCAGTGGCGCGTGGAAGTCGGAAGCGAGGAAGACCAGCGCCTGCTTGCCGGCGATGCGCGAACAGGCCTGGAAGATGCCTGCGGTCGACGGCTGGTCGGCGCGGGCGCGGGCCAGCGATTCGGCCATCATGACGCCGGCGCCGCGCGAATGCATCGGCGCCAGCATCAGGTCGGTGCGCTCGCGGGCGTCATAGGCCAGCATGCCCAGCGCGTCGCCGGTACGGAACACCGAGTCGCCGAGCGACAGCGCGAACTCCGACATCCGCTGGATCTTGCTCGCCGCCGAGCCGAAGGCCATCGACGCCGACACGTCGGCCAGCAGATAGACCGGAATGCCGGCGCGCTGACGGTTCACCCGCACCAGCCAGCGCCCCTCCGGGTCGCGGATGCTGGCGCGCAGGTCGAGGCGGCGCGGGTCCGGCCGGTCGAACAGCGTCTGGTGGGCGATGAATTCCTGACCGCTGCCGGTGGTCGAGCTGCGGTGCGCGCCGGGGCGCTGGCCGCCGACCCGCATCGGCATGCGGTAGTGAAAGTCGCGCTGGAAACTCATGGCGGCGGTGTGACTCAGGGCGTGGCGACCCGCTCCAGCATCTGCGCGATCAGCGCATCGGCCAGTTCGGCGCGGCGCAGTTCGTACACCGGGGTGAAGAAGACGCGATGCACCAGCGTCGACGGCAGCACGGCCCGGATGTCTTCCGGCGTCAGGTAGTCGCGGCCGCTGAACCAGGCGACCACGCGCGCGGCGCGCATCAGCATGCCCATGCCGCGCGGGCTGGCGCCGGCCAGGATCAGCCGCGACATATCCACGCCTTCAATCTGCAGGCCGTACTTCACCGGGTCGCTGGTGGCCGCCCAGATGTCCATCGCGTAACGCTGCAGCGCGTCCGAGGCGGTCACGGCGCGCTGGATGGCGGCGCCTATCGTGTTCATCTGCATCCAGTCGACCACGCCCGGCGTCACCGTGTCGATGAGCGCGTCGGTGTCGTGGAAGCGCGGATCGAACACCAGCGCGCGCCGGGTGTCGTCGTCCGACGGCGTCAGCATGCGCAGTTCGAACATGAAGCGGTCGCGCGCGGCGGAAGCCAGCTCGAAGGTTTCTTCCTTCTCGACGCGGTTGCGGTCGGCGAACACCGTCATGTGCGGGAAGCTGTACTCGCGGTTGAAGGCGGACAGCGTGCGCTCGGCCATCGCGCGCAGCAGCAGCGACTGCACCTGCGGGCGGGCGCGGTTGATCTCGTTGAAGAAGAAGGTGGTGAGACGCTCGCCATGGCGCAGCAGCGGGCCGGGTTCGATGCGCGGCTTGCCCTCGGCATCGACATAG
>NZ_JCANOT010000034.1:0-60244 GCF_059552495.1 Methyloversatilis sp. S146-33 | reverse complement strand
TCCGCCTCACACCTTCTGGTAGATCTCCGCGCCCGACTTCACGAACTCGACCGCCTTCACTTCCATGCCCTTCTGCAGCGCGTCCTCCTCGTTGAGGCCCTGCTTGGCGGCGAAGTCGCGCACGTCCTGCGTGATCTTCATCGAACAGAAGTGCGGGCCGCACATCGAGCAGAAGTGCGCCACCTTGGCGGACTCCTTGGGCAGCGTCTCGTCGTGGAAGCTCTTCGCCTTGTCCGGATCGAGACCGAGGTTGAACTGGTCGTCCCAGCGGAACTCGTAGCGCGCCTTTGACAGCGCGTTGTCGCGGATCTGCGCGCCCGGGTGGCCCTTGGCGAGGTCAGCGGCATGGGCGGCCAGCTTGTAGGTGATGATGCCTTCCTTCACATCGTCCTTGTCCGGCAGACCCAGGTGCTCCTTCGGCGTCACGTAGCAGAGCATGGCGGTGCCGTACCAGCCGATCTGCGCCGCACCGATGCCGCTGGTGATGTGGTCGTAGCCCGGGGCGATGTCGGTGGTCAGCGGGCCCAGCGTGTAGAAGGGCGCTTCCTTGCAGTACTCCAGCTGCAGGTCCATGTTCTCCTTGATGAGATGCATCGGCACGTGACCCGGACCTTCGATCATCACCTGCACGTCGTGCTTCCAGGCGATGTCGGTCAGTTCGCCGAGCGTCTTCAGTTCTCCGAGCTGCGCATCGTCGTTGGCATCAAAGATCGAGCCCGGGCGCAGGCCGTCACCGAGCGAGAAGGCCACGTCGTAGGCCTTCATGATTTCGCAGATCTCTTCGAAGTGGGTGTAGAGGAAGCTCTCCTTGTGGTGAGCCAGACACCACTTGGCCATGATCGAACCACCACGCGACACGATGCCGGTCATCCGGTTGGCGGTCATCGGCACGTAGCGCAGCAAGACGCCTGCGTGGATGGTGAAGTAATCCACCCCCTGTTCGGCCTGCTCGATCAGCGTGTCCTTGAAGATGTCCCAGGTGAGTTCTTCGGCCTTGCCGTCGACCTTCTCCAGCGCCTGGTAGATGGGCACGGTGCCGATGGGCACCGGAGAATTCCGGATGATCCACTCGCGCGTTTCGTGGATGTTCTTGCCGGTGGACAGATCCATCACCGTGTCACCACCCCAGCGGATGGCCCAGGTCATCTTGTCGACTTCCTCGTTGATCGAGGAGCCGAGGGCCGAGTTGCCGATGTTGGCGTTGATCTTCACCAGGAAGTTGCGGCCGATGATCATCGGCTCGCTCTCCGGGTGGTTGATGTTGTTCGGGATGATGGCGCGGCCGCGGGCGACCTCGTCGCGGACGAACTCGGGCGTGATCTCGGCCGGGATGGACGCACCGAAGCTCTGGCCCGGGTGCTGGCGGGTGAGCAGCTTGGCCATCTTCTCGCCGGTCGGGCCGGTGGCGCGCAGGCTCTCGACGTAGGCGGCGCGGTTCATGTTCTCGCGGATGGCGATGAACTCCATCTCCGGCGTGATGATGCCCTGGCGGGCGTAGTGCATCTGCGTCACGTTGCGGCCGGCCTTGGCGCGGCGCGGGTGGCGGTGCAGGCCGGGGAAGCGCAGGTCGTCGAGTGCGGCATCGGCTGCGCGGATGCGGCCGAATTCGGAGGAGAGGTCGGTGAGCTGTTCGGTGTCGCCGCGCTCCTCGATCCAGCGGGCGCGCAGTGCGGGCAGGCCGCGACGGATGTCGATCGAGGCCTTGGGGTCGGTGTAGGGGCCGGAACAGTCATAGACGAAGACCGGCGGGTTCTTCTCGCCGCTGGTGTTGCCAAATGAGCCGGTGGGCGTATCGGCCTGGGAGATTTCGCGCATCGGCACGCGAATGTCCGGGCGCGAGCCTTCGATGTGGATCTTGCGCGAATTGGGCAGCGGCGCGATCGCCGCTTCGTCCACGTGTGCCTGGTCGGCGAGGAAGGTGTCTTTGGCGTTCATTGAAACTCCTGTTCTTGCTGCAGTCCGGTTTTCTTCGTCTGGGTATGCGAGGGGTGCGTGCATCGCACTTCGTCGGAACGACAACGCAAGTTCCAGGCCACGCAACGTGGCCGGGCGGTCGTGCCCGTAAGCCCCTGCCTGCGGCGTGTGCGCCGGCTGTCTCAACTATCTCACCGCCACCCCTCCCGATGTCGAGACAGCTGTCGCAGCTTTCCGGCGTCTCACCCGTACATCTGTCGCAGCCCTCCGCGATCTCCGGGGCATACCCCCAGTATCCATGCGGGTTTGCGGGCAATTGCTTCAGTGGCATGAATGCTGCCTTAAGCCCTCCGACGGTGACCCGAACATGCAGGCGCCGCATTCAACCAGGACCAATCAACAGCATCACCTAGGAGGGGAACATGACAAGAACTGGACGCAAGTCGCTGAACAGCACCTTTACCCAAACCCGTAAGCTCACGGCCGGCGCTGCCGCCGTGGCCGCACTCTGTGTGATGTCGACGCCGGCGATGGCCGACATCGTCATCGGCGAATTCGGTGGTACCAAACTGTCGATGTTCGGCATCATCGACGTCGGCATGCTCTACAACAGCGATGCCAACGCGACCGGCGACAGCAAGACGTCGATGGAAACCAGCGGCCTGCGTCAGACGGTCATCGGCTTCAAGGGCGAGCGCGAGCTCGACGTGAACCTGACTGCCTTCTTCAACCTCGAATCGCACTTCGACACCAACAACGGTTTCCTGCACGGCACCGGCGACGCATCGGGCACCGGCCCCGGCGGCGTCAATACCCCGCTGTTCCGTCGTCAGGCCAACCTGGGTGTGCGCGGCGACTGGGGTAGCCTGACCCTCGGCCGTCAGTACGGCCCGGCGCTGCTGGCCCACATCGGCACCGAACCGCGTGCGTTCAAGGAGCAGTTCTCCAACCTGTACGCCTGGGCCTACGGTCAGCTGTTCACGACCTTCAACCCGAATAACGGCAGCGGTCGCAACACGAACAACGACGTTGGCATTTTCATGAACAACGCCGTGCAGTACCGCAACACCTGGGGTCCGGTCACCATGGGTGTGCTGTATTCCTTCGGCGGTCAGGCTGGCGACTTCAAGGACAATAGCGCCTACGCGCTGGGTCTGACCTACAACGGTCCGATCACGCTGTCCGGCTCCTACCAGGCCTTCCACGACGAGCAGTCGGGCAAGAAGGTGGTCGATCACACCTCGCTCGGCTTCGCCATCCCGTTCGGCGACTTCACCTGGAAGAACAACTGGATGAACGCCAAGAACGACAACACGGCGGGCAACCAGCAGTTTGACGTGAATGGCTTCGGTACCGGCCTGGACTGGAAGTGGAGCGCCAAGAACTCGGCTACGCTCGCCTTCTATCTCAACAAGGACGACGCCAACAAGAGCGATGAAACCAAGTTCATCGTGATCAGCAATGACTACCAGTGGCGCCCCGACACCACGCTGTACATTCAGGCCGCCTTCGCCGATGCCGACCCGGGCGCAACCCTGCGCACCAGCATCGTCGCAGCGGGCGTGACGGCGGGTGAGAAGAGCACGCTGCTCAACGTCGGTCTGAACTTCATGTTCTAAGACGCTCGCGTCTGCAGTAAACGGCGGCAGGGTGTGGAAACCCGCCGCCGCATTCTAAAAACCAAGGAGACCTGATCGATGAATTCGATTCGCAAGCAGTTCCGCCTGACCGCATCCGCCGCCGCCGTAGCCGCTGCGTCGATGCTGTCGGTGTTTGCAGTGAGCCCGGCCGTTGCGCAGAGCGGCCCCGGCTTCGAAGACCCGAACAACTGGCCGCAGTACCACCGCACCAGCAACGCCTGGCGCTTCAGCCCGCTGAACCAGATTAACCGTGACAACGTGAAGAAGCTGAAGGTGGCGTGGATCCACCAGCCGGGCACCATCACGCACGGTCTGCAGGCCACGCCTATCGTGATCGACGGCGTGATGTACTCGATCTCGGCCAACAACAACGTGTGGGCCATCGACGCCGCCACCGGCAAGACCATCTGGCAATACGCGCCCAAGCTCGACAAGATCGTCGACCAGGTGTTCTACGGCGCCGCCAGCCGCGGCGTGACCGTGGGCCGCGGCAAGGTGTACGTCGGCACGCTGGACGGCCGCTTCATCGCGCTCGACCAGAAGACGGGCAAGGAAGTGTGGTCGACCCAGCTCACCGATCCGAAGAACCAGTACGGCGCGCTGTTCTCGGCGCCGCCGCAGCTGGCCGGCAACGTGCTGTTCGGCGGCACCACCGGCGGCGACCAGCCGATCTCGGGCAAGATCTACGCGGTCAATGCCGACACCGGCAAGCCGGTGTGGACCTTCGACGTGATCAAGAACGATCCGAAGAGCTGGCCGGGCGACAGCGGCAAGGTCGGTGGCGGCAGCGCATGGATGCCGGGTACCTACGACGCCAAGACCGACACCATCTATATCGGTACGTCGAACGCCGCACCCGACTACTACAACTACGACCGCAAGGGCGACAACCTCTATACCGCGACGCTGCTGGCACTCGATCCGAAGTCCGGCAAGGTGAAGTGGCATCGCCAGGAAGTGCCGAACGATTCGTGGGACTACGACTCGGCGTACGAAGCGCTGGTGGTGCAGAAGGACGGCAAGGACGTCATCGTCCACCTCAACAAGGGCGGCTTCGTGTTCGTGATGGACAAGAAGGACGGCAAGCTCGAAAACGTGTGGCAGTTCGCCGAGAACGTGAATTGGGTCAAGGGCATCGACCCGAAGACCGGCGCGCTGATCGATCCGATCTACCCGGAAATCGACAAGACCAAGACCTTCTGCCCGAACCTGCTGGGTGCGCGCAGCTGGAACCACGGCGCCTACAACCCGGGCACCGGCCTGTGGTACTCGCACGCGATGGAAGTGTGTAACGAAGTGGTCGCCGGCAAGGACGACCCGGACAACCTGAAGGCCGTGTCCTCGCTGTCGCTCGGCATCGAGTCGATCAAGCTGGTGCCGCCGCCGGGTACGAAGCCGCACGGTCGCCTGGATGCACGTGACCCGATCACCGGCAAGCGCAAGTGGTCGATCAAGTACGACCTGCCGCCGCTGTCGTCGGTGCTGACCACCGCCGGTGGCCTGGTGTTCACCGGCGACATGGAAGGCAAGATCTACGGCTACGACGCCGACACCGGCAAGGAACTGTGGACCTTCAATGCCGGCTCCGGCCTGCGTGGCGGCCCGGTCAGCTACTCGGTCAAGGGCAAGCAGTACATCGTGTTCCCGACCGGTCTCGGTTCGCATGCCCCGGGCTTCCTGGCCGGTGCCTTCCCGCAGATCAAGGATCTGCCGGGTGGCGCGGCGATGGTGGCTTTCACGTTGGAGTAAGGAAGTAAATGCGTCACCCACCCCGTCGTGCGGACACACGGCGGAGTGTTGTAAGTCTCCTCATTTACGGGCGGTAACGGGAGTGACCGCCTGTCTTTTTTTGTGCAGACTCCCTCGTCGCATGCCCAGATTCAACCCTCCCGCCGTCCCGCGCGTTGAGCCTGCAGACAGGTTCGATCGGATGGCGCATCCCCGCCTCGGGACAGGTGGGTTCAATGTGTGCATAAAGATCAGAACCATTGTTTCAACCGGGCAGGAAAGCAGAACCATGACTACACGCAAGCTCAGCGGCACGACCCGTGCCTTCTCCATCTCCGCCGGTCTTCGGACGGTCGTTTTTGCGGGCAGCGCACTCGTGCTGCAGGCTCTGAGCACGCCGGTGCTCGCCAATGCCGAAGGTGCCGCCGAGGCGCTGCCGCAGCCGTCGTTCGAACTGACCGACCCCGACCGCATCGCCGCCGGCAAGAAGCGTTTCAACAAGACCTGTGCCGGCTACTGTCACGGCGCCGAAGGCGTCGGCGGGCGTGCTCCCGATTTCAAGGGTCGCAAGGACCTGCCGGACGCAGAGGCATTCAAGACCATTTTCCACGGCCGCCGTGGCGCCGACATCATGCCGCCCTGGGGCCAGGCCTTCTCGCCGGACCAGATCTGGGAACTGGTCGCCTACATAAAATTCCTCGGCACGCAGTGATCGTTGGCGTTCCACGGAACGCGGGAGCGTCCGCCCGCTTTCGCTGAATCCGTGGGCGGCTTTACGATGGCGCTCCGTATCCAGGACTGCTGCCCGCAGGCGCCGCGTCGCGGCCAAGGCCGCTCCCACTGGAGCACGTCCGCCCAGTCGGACTTCATGCGGGAGCGGTCCTCTGACGCATGAAGCAGTGAGGCGCTACTCACGCAGGTGCAAAAGAAAAGGGGCGCACGAAGCGCCCCTTTTCTCGTCCATGCCGCGGACTCAGCCGTTCTCGACCATCCGCTCCTCACCGTCCAGATAGTTCGGCGCGACGATGCGCAGCCGGGCCATCTTGCGGTAGAAAGTGGCGCGCGACATGCCGAGCTGGCGCGCCGTTTCGGTCACGCGCCAGTGATTGCGGCGCAGCGCATCGAGCATCTTCTGACGCAGCTGCAGGCAGGCCTCGTTGAGCGGCTCGCCGTCGCGCAGTTCGCACGGATCGGGCACTGCACCGCCGACGCTGCGCGGCGCGGCAGGCTGCGGTGACGCTATCGCGGGCATCTGTTGCGCCGGCTGCGGAATCTGCTGCTGCTGCGGTGGCGGCTGCAGCGCGACGCGCGGGCTGTGGTTGTTGGTGCGCAGTTCCTGCGGGAAGTGCTCGATGGTGACCTGTGTCCCGTCGGCGATCGCACAGGCGTAGCGGATGGCATGGCGCAGCTGGCGGATGTTGCCCGGCCAGTCGTAGCTCAGCAGGCGGGCCATCGTCTCTTCCGGGATGCGCAGTTCCTCGCGGCCCATCGCCGCACATTCCTCGCGCAGCACCAGCTGTATCAGTTCGCGCTTGTCCTCGCGGTTGCGCAGCGGCGGCAGCATGAAGCTGGCGCCGTTGAGGCGGTAGAACAGATCTTCGCGGAAGCGTCCCTGGCGCACCAGTTCCGGCAGGTCCTGGTGGGTGGCGCAGACCACGTGCAGGTTCACCGGCGTCGGCTGTTCGGCGCCCAGCGGCACCACTTCGCCTTCGGCCAGCACACGCAGCAGGCGGCTCTGCAGCGACAGCGGCATGTCGCCGATCTCGTCGAGGAAGAGGGTGCCGCCGTCCGACTGCAGTATCTTGCCCTTGGCGCCCTTGCTGCGGGCGCCGGTGAAGGCGCCGTCGCGGTAACCGAACAGTTCGCTCTCGATCAGGCTTTCCGGAATCGCCGCGCAGTTCAGCGCGACGAAGGGTTGCTTGGCGCGGTCGCTGAAGTCGTGGATGGCGCGCGCGAACGCTTCCTTGCCGGTGCCGGTCTCGCCCAGCAGCATGACCGGGATGTCGCGGTTGGCCACCTTCACGGCGCAGGCCACGTTGGCCTTGACCCGCGGATCGCCCAGCGCCAGGTGACGGAAGCCGCGCGGGGCGGTCACGTCGTCGGCGGTGATGACCGGCTTCGCCAGCGTGACCTGGGCGAGCGAACGCGCGTTCGGCGCGCGCAGCACGGCGAACAGGCGGCGCCCGGTGGCCATCATGCGCAGCGGGAAGGGCGTGCCCGGGCTGGCGTGCGCCGACACCATGATGTCGCTGGCGGTGCACTCGAACAGGTCGTGCAGGAACTCGGCGTGGCGGCCGTTGTGATTGATCAGTTCCTGGCGCGCGCGACGGTTGCCGCCGACGATGCGGCCGTCGTCGTCGAAGGCGATCAGGTAGTCGGTTTCGACCGGCATGAATTCGGCGACCTGGCCGAGCTGCAGCGTCCAGTAGGTGCGCAGACTGTAGTGCGCGTAGGCGTCCTCGATCAGGCGCGCCTTGTCGCACACCATGCGGAACACCAGCAGCTGGCTCTCGCGGGCGTCCGGCGAATACAGCGCCGAGGCGTCGAGCACGGCGATCGGCTCGTCCTGCAGCCCGAGTATCGGTGCCGAACTGCAGGTGAATTGCGTGTTGTGCGAACGGAAGTGCTCACCACGGTGGACCAGGGTGGGCTGACGGTCGGCCAGCGTGGTGCCGACGCCGCAGGTGCCCTCGTGTTCTTCCGCCCAGCAGGTGCCGTTGCGGAAGCCCTCGTCCTTGAACTCCTTCTCCAGCGCCGGCACGGTGCGGTAATCGACGGTGACGCCGGTGGCGTCGGTCAGCAGCACGCAGTAGTTGGCCGGCAGCAGCTCGTGGTGCAGTCGCTCGACGCCTTCGCGGGCGATGCGCATGAAGGTTTCGATGCGCTCGCGGTGCTCGCGCAGCTCGTAGGCGGTGACGACCTTGGGTACCGACGACAGCCCCGGATCGATGGAGTGCTTGTTGAGCGACCTGCGCCAGGAGCGCGTGAGGCGCTCGTAAGCGGGGTCAGTCTGTGCCGGGCGCGATCGTCCTTCGACGATGTTCATCACGCGTCCGACATGGTCGGCGATTTCTCGACCTTGTCTCATGTCCGTCTCCTCCGTGGTGGACTTTCGAACCCCCCGTCACCGGTTGTTGCCGTGTGCGGGCAGGTTTCCCTTTTTGTTGCGTGAGGTTAGGCCCTGCAGCGTCCGAAAGCAACGCGACGAATGTCTCCGAAAACTGAGACAGCTGTCTCAGTGCGCCGGATGTCCGGCGTCTCACGACGTGGTTCATGCGGACGGTGCGACCAGGCTCTATGACGATGCGCACTGCAGACTGCTTACGAATCATCGGCTTGTCGCCGGAACGCCGATTGGCGACGAGGCGCTGGCACGACAGATGCAATGAGGGCTCAAACCTCGTTCAGGAGTCGCATCGTCGTGTCGCCCAGTTCTTCCCGCCCGATCAGCGTCGGCATCATCGCCAACCCGGCATCGGGCAGGGACATCCGTCGTCTGACCTCACGCGCTTCGGTGTTCCCGAACGCGGAGAAGGCCAGCATGATCGTGCGCGCCATCGCCGGCCTCGAAGCGGCAGGCGTCGAGCACGTGCTGCTCATGCCGGACAAGGGCTCGATCTCCGGCCTGGTGTATCGCGCGCTCGGCCTCGATGGCCGGTCGACCGAAGGGCGTCGTGTGCGCTTCATCGACATGACCGTGTCCGAATCGATCGACGACACGCTGCACGCCACCGAGGCGATGTGTGCGGCGGGCGTGTCCGCGATCATCGTGCTCGGCGGCGACGGCACCCATCGCGCGGTGGCCAAGCGCTGCGGCCAGGTGCCGCTGTTGGCGCTGTCCACCGGCACCAACAACGCCTTTCCGGAAATGCGCGAGGCCACGGTGGCCGGGCTGGCCGCCGGCCTGATCGCCACCGGCGCGGTGCCGGCCGCGGCCGGCCTGCGCCGCAACAAGCTGCTGCGCGTGCGCTGCGACGACCGCGACGACATCGCGCTGGTCGACGCCTGCTTCACCGGTCATGAGTACGTGGGCTCGCGCGCCGTCTGGGACAGCGCGCTGGTCGAGGAACTGTTCGTCACCTTCGCCGCCGCCGACGGCATCGGCCTGTCGGCCATCGCCGGTCAGCTCGAACCGGTCACGCGCGCCGCAGCACACGGCCTGCACGTGCGCTGCGCGCCGACCGGCGACACGCCGCGCCGCGTACATGCGGCGATCGCACCCGGCCTGGTGGCCGAAGTCGGCGTGCGTGACTACGCGCATCTGTCGCCGCACGAGCCGGTGGTGCTGACCGGTCGCAGCGGAACCATCGCGCTCGATGGCGAGCGCGAGATCGAGTTTCACACCGGCAGCCGTATCGAAATCAGCCTCGACCCGAACGGCCCGCAGACCATCGACGTCGCCGCCACGCTCACCCATGCGGCGCAGCACCGACTGCTGCGCCACTACGCGGGAGGTGCCGCATGACGCGCGCGCTCCTGCTCATCGCTCTCCACGGAGCCGGCGCCAACGACGGCGCCGCGCTCCGCCCCAGGCTCGATCAGCCATCCGCCCGCAGCTGCCGGAGAACCGCGGGCATTTCTGTCCACAACAAAGAGGAGCACTCATGACCAGTCCTTTGAACAGGGAAGCCCTTCTGCAGGCTTACCGGACCATGCGCACCATCCGCGATTTCGAGGAGCGCGTGCACGTCGATTTCGCCACCGGCGAAATCCCCGGTTTCGTCCATCTGTATGCAGGCGAGGAAGCTTCGGCGACCGGCATCTGCATGCACCTCAACCGCAACGACTACATCGCCTCGACCCACCGCGGTCACGGCCACTGCATCGCCAAGGGCGTTGATCCCGTCGGCATGATGGCCGAGATCTGGGGCAAGGCCACAGGCACCTGCAAGGGCAAGGGCGGCTCGATGCACATCGCCGACCTCGAGGTGGGCATGCTCGGCGCCAACGGCATCGTCGGTGGCGGTGGCCCGCTGATCTGCGGTACCGCACTCGCGTCCAAGATCCGCGGCGAGAACAACGTCGGCGTGTGCTTCTTCGGTGACGGCGCGTCCAACCAGGGCACCATTTTCGAAGCGATGAACCTCGCTTCGGTGTGGAAGCTGCCGGTCATCTTCGTGGCCGAGAACAACGGCTACGCCGAGGCGACCTCCAGCACCTTCTCGGTGGCTGTCGAGAACATCGCCGACCGCGCGAGCGCCTTCGGCATGCCGGGCGTCATCGTTGATGGCTTCGATTTCTTCGCGGTGTACGAAGCGGCCGGCGAGGCGATCAAGCGCGCCCGTGAAGGCGGCGGCCCGACCCTGCTCGAAGTGAAGCTGTCGCGCTACTACGGCCACTTCGAAGGCGACCAGCAGACCTACCGCGCGCCGGGCGAAGTGCAGAAGCTGCGCGAAACCAAGGACTGCCTGATGCAGTTCGCCAAGCGCGTGACTTCGCGCGGCGAACTGACCATGGCTGACATCGAAGCCATCGACCGCGAAGTGAAGACGATGATCGACGACTCGGTGGTGAAGGCGAAGTCCGATCCGCTGCCGCCGCCCGAGGCCCTGATGGCCGACGTCTACATCTCGTACTGAACCCGCGCCATACGCCGACAGGAGAAAACAGAATGGCAAGAAAGATCACTTACCAGCAGGCCATCAACGAGGCGCTGGATCAGGAAATGTCGCGTGACCCGAGCGTCATCATCATGGGTGAGGACGTCGCCGGTGGCGAAGGCTCGCCCGGCGAGAACGACGCCTGGGGCGGCGTGCTCGGCGTGACCAAGGGTCTGTACGCGAAGCATCCGGGCCGCGTGCTCGATACGCCGATTTCGGAATCGGGTTATGTCGGCGCTGCCGTCGGTGCGGCCTGCAACGGCCTGCGTCCGGTCGCCGAACTGATGTTCATCGACTTCATGGGCGTCTGCTTCGACCAGATCTTCAACCAGGCCGCCAAGTTCAAGTACATGTTCGGCGGCAAGGCCAAGACCCCGGTCGTCATCCGCGCGATGTACGGCGCCGGCTTCCGCGCCGCCGCCCAGCACTCGCAGTGTCTGTACAACGTGTTCACGCACATCCCCGGCCTGAAGGTGGTCATCCCGTCGAACCCGTACGACGCCAAGGGTCTGCTGATCCAGTCGATCCGCGACAACGACCCGGTCATCTTCCTGGAGCACAAGGCGCTCTACACGATGGAAGGCGACGTGCCGGCCGAGAGCTACATCGTCCCCTTCGGCGAAGCCGCCGTGGTGCAGGAAGGCGACGACGTGACCATCGTCGCGATGGGTCGCATGGTCCATTACGCGAAGGAAGCCGCCGGCAACCTGCGCAAGAAGGGCATCCAGTGCGAAATCATCGATCCGCGCACGACCTCGCCGCTCGACACCGACACGATTCTGGAGAGCGTCGAGCGCACCGGCCGTCTGGTCGTGGTCGATGAATCCAACCCGCGCTGCAGCATGGCGTCGGACATTTCCAGCTTCGTTGCCCAGGAAGCTTTCGGCGCACTGAAGGCGCCGATCCAGATGGTGACTGCACCGCACGTTCCGGTGCCGTTCGCCGCTTCGCTTGAAGATCTTTACATCCCCAGTCCGGCACGCATCGAAGAAGCCGTGATGAAGGTCAAGGAGTACCGCTGATGTCCGCAATCCATACCGTCACCATGCCCAAGTGGGGCCTTTCCATGCAGGAGGGGAAGGTCAACCTGTGGCTGAAGGAAGTCGGTGACACGATAGACCCGGGTGAGGAAATCATCGAGGTCGAGAGCGAGAAGATTTCCGGCGCCGTCGAGGCGTCGGTGTCCGGCGTGTTGCGCCGTCAGGTTGCCCAGCCGGACGAAGTGCTGCCGGTCGGCGCGCTGCTCGGCATTGTCGCCGAGAAGGGCGCGTCCGATGCCGACATCGACGCGGTGATCGCCCGCTTCCAGGCCGAGTTCGTGCCGCCGTCCGCCGACGACGCCGATTCCGGTCCGCAGACGCAGACGGTCAAGGTCGGCAACGTCGAAGTGCGTTACCTCAAGCTCGGTGAGGACGCTGCCGGCAAGGACCCGCTGCTGCTGGTCCACGGCTTCGGTGGCGATCTGAACAACTGGCTGTTCAACCACTCGCCGCTGTCCGAGTCGCGTGCGGTGTATGCGCTCGACCTGCCGGGTCACGGCAGCACGACCAAGGTGACCGGCATCGCCTCGCTCGACGGTCTGGCCGAAGTGGTGATCGGCTTCATGGACGCCGTCGGTCTCGAATGCGCCCACCTGGCCGGCCACTCGATGGGCGGCGGCGTCTGCCTGGCGATTGCCAAGCGCGCGCCGAACAAGGTGAAGTCGCTGTCGTTGATCGCCAGCGCCGGTCTGGGCAACGAGATCAACGGTGCCTACATCGACGGCTTCGTCGCTGCCGCTTCGCGCAACGCGCTGAAGCCGGTGCTGGCGCAGCTGTATTCCGACGAGTCGCTGGTCACCCGTTCGATGATCGACGACATGCTCAAGTTCAAGCGCCTCGAAGGCGTCGACAGCGCGCTCGCCACGCTGGCCGGCGGCCTGTTCGCCGGCGGCCGTCAGGCCGAGCAGCTTGCCTCGGCCGCGGCCGGCAAGCCGACGCTGGTGATCTGGGGCGAAAACGACCGTGTCATCCCGTCCTCTCACGCCACGGCGATCCCGGGCGCGACCGTGAAGGTGATGCCGGGCCAGGGCCACATGGTCCAGCTCGAAGCGGCAGGCGAAGTGAACAAGCTGATCGGCGAGTTCATCGGCTGATGCACCACCGGCCGCCGCAGCCTCTCCTGCGGCGGCCATTTTTACGGATTCCATCATGAGCACAGCTGTTGCAGGCGAAGGCCTGCGCGGACGCGACAAGCTCGCCCGCATTCCGGTCAAGGTACGCGAGGATGTCGCCTCGCCGACCAAGCCCGCCTGGCTGCGCGGCCGCGACCAGGACACGCCGGCGGTGCGCGCGCTGCAGGGCGTGCTGCGCGACCACGCGCTGCACACCGTGTGTGAAGAGGCGGCCTGCCCGAACATCGGCGAGTGCTTCGGCCGCGGCACGGCGACCTTCATGATTCTCGGCGCCATCTGCACGCGCCGCTGCCCCTTCTGCGACGTTTCGCACGGCCGGCCGCTGCCGCCCGATGCCGACGAACCGCAGCGCCTGGCGCGCACGGTGGCGGCGATGAAGCTGCGTTACGTGGTCATCACGTCGGTCGATCGCGACGATCTGCGCGACGGGGGTGCTGCGCACTTCGCGCAGTGCATGGCTGACATCCGCGCACTGAGCCCCGACATCACGATCGAGGTGCTCACCCCCGATTTCCGCGGTCGCGAGGCGGCCGCACTGGACGCGCTGGCGGTGTCGCCGCCGGACGTGTTCAACCACAACATGGAAACCGTGCCCCGCCTGTACCGCGAGGTCAGGCCGGGCGCGAACTACGAAGGTTCGCTCAGGCTGCTGCGCGACTTCGGCCAGCGCTTCCCCGGCGTGCCGACCAAGACCGGCCTGATGCTGGGTCTGGGCGAGACCGAGGCGGAAGTGGTCGAGGTGATGCGCGACCTGCGCGCGCACGGCTGCGACCTGCTGACGCTGGGCCAGTACCTGCGGCCGTCGCCGGCTCATTTGCCGGTGATCGAGTACATCACGCCGGAGCGCTTCGACGCGCTGCGCAACATCGCGCTCGAACTGGGTTTCAGCGAAGTCGCCGCCGGCCCGCTGGTGCGCTCGTCCTATCGTGCCGACGTGCTGCACGCCGCGCATGAGAACCATGGCTGACGCCAGCGCCCACACCGTCATCGTGAACGGCCAGCACGAGCCGCTCGACGATGCGCGCACGGTGGGCGACCTGCTCGACCGCATGGCCTTGCGCGGCAAGCGCATCGCGGTCGAGCGCAATGGCGAAATCGTGCCGCGCAGCGTGTTCGACCATGCGGCGCTGAGCCCGGGCGACCGCGTCGAAATCGTCATCGCCGTCGGAGGCGGCTAGACCATGAATGCACCCCTTGATACGCCGCTGACCGATCCGCTCGTGATCGGCGGCCAGCCGTTTGCGTCGCGCCTGCTGGTCGGTACCGGCAAGTACCGCACGCTGGACGAGACCGCCCGTGCGCTCGACGCCAGCGGCGCCGACATCGTCACCGTGGCGATCCGGCGCACGCCGCTGAACCGCAACAACGGCGAGCCCGGCCTGCTCGACGTGCTGCCGACCGGGCGCTACACGCTGCTGCCCAATTCGGCCGGCTGCTACACCGCCGACGACGCGGTGCGCACGCTGCGCCTGGCGCGCGAACTGCTCGACGGCCACGACCTGATCAAGCTCGAAGTGCTGGGCGATCCGAAGTCGCTCTACCCGAACATGCCGGAAACGCTGCGCGCCGCCGAAACGCTGATCCGCGACGGTTTCCGCGTCATGGTCTATTGCTCGGACGACCCGATACAGGCACGCGTGCTGGAAAGCATGGGCTGCGTCGCCATCATGCCGCTGGCCAGCCTGATCGGTTCCGGCATGGGCATCCTGAACCCGTGGAACATCGGAATCATCATCAATGACGCCAAGGTGCCGGTCATCGTCGATGCCGGCATCGGCACCGCGTCGGACGCCGCGGTGGCAATGGAACTGGGCTGCGATGGCGTGCTGATGAACACCGCCATCGCGCACGCGCGCGACCCGGTGCGCATGGCGGCGGCGATGCGCCACGGCGTCATCGCCGGCCGCGAGGCCTTCCTCGCCGGTCGCATGGAAAAGCTGCCTTACCGGGCCGCGGCCTCGTCACCGCAAACCGGCCTCATCCAATAAACATAAGGGAGGAATCACCATGTCTGCATCGAAGAAGCGCCGTGTCGCGCTGGTCACCGGCGCCTCGCGCGGCATCGGCGCGGCGATCGCCCAGCGCCTGGCGCGCGACGGCTTTCACGTCGTCGTCCATTACGCCCACGGCGCTGCCGAAGCGCGCGACGTGTGCGCGGCGATCGAGCGCGCCGGCGGCAGCGCGTCGCTGCTGCAGGCCGATCTGTCGATGTCCGATGGCCCCCAATACCTGGCCGACACGCTGGGCGAGCCGCACATCGACGTGCTGGTGAACAACGCCGGCATCGCGCCCTTCGAAGCCATCGAGGACATGAGCGAAGGCAGTTACGACCGCCTGTCGAACGTGAACATGCGCTCGCTGTTCTTCGTCACCAAATACCTGCTGCCGAAGCTGCGCGACGGCGGCCGCATCGTGAACCTGTCCAGCGTCGTCGCCCGCACCGCCTTCGCTGGCATCCCGGCCTATTCGGCGACCAAGGGCTTCGTCGACGTGCTGACGCTGCAGCTGGCCGCCTCGCTCGGTGCGCGCGGCATTACGGTCAATGCGGTGGCGCCCGGCGTGATCGAAACACGGCTCACCACCGGCCTGCTGGAGAACGGCGGCGCGGAGGCGGTGCAGTCGATGCAGGCACTGGCCGGCGTTGGCACGCCCGACCGCGTGGCCGGCGTCGTGTCCTTCCTGGTCGGCCCGGATGGCGCGTGGACCACCGGTCAGGTGATCGACGTCAGCGGCGGGACGAAGCTCTGAACAGGAGCTAGTGGCTAGGGATCAGGGGCTGGGGACGTGGGGGCGCAGTTTCTGCGCCAGCCAGCCCAGCCATTCGTGCAGCGCCCATCCTGACTGCTGCAGCGCGCGCGACGACGGGACGAAGTCGTTGAACTCCCATGTGCCGGGGCGGCGGATCATTGTGGGCGCTGCGACCGGGTCCAGCCCGGCGCGGCGGAATTCCTCCATCGAGCGGCGCATGTGCATCGCATGCGTCACCAGCGCGACGCGGGTGATCCCGGCGTCGCGCAGCAGCGCCGCCGACAGCCGCGCGTTGTCGGCGGTGTCGCGCGAAGCCGATTCGACCCAGCGCACGTCCACGCCGAAATCCTCCATCGCCTCTCGCATCAGCTCGCTTTCCGGGCGGCCGCCCCACACCACGCCGCCGCTGACCAGCACCGGCAGGCCGCTCTCCTTTGCCAGCCGCGCACCGGCGCGCACGCGTTCCAGCGCCCAGCCATTCACCGTCTGTCCGTCATAGTCGACCAGATTGTCGGCGGTGCCGGCACCGAGCACGACGATGGCGCCGGCACCCGTCAATGGCTGCGCCGGGCCGCTGAAATAGGTCGTGCGCTCCAGCCATCCGGCCAGCGCCGGCAGGCACAGTGCATACAGCGTCAGCACGCCGGTGGCGGCCAGCGTCATGCCGATGCGGCGGTGGCGGCGCATCAGCAGCAGGCCGAGCACGGCCAGCAGCAGCGGGCTGGTCGGCGGCAGCAGTAACACCGACACGGTCTTCTTCAACAGGAACAGCAAGGAACTCGGCATGGGCGCGTGCCAGTGAAAAAGCCTTATTATCCGGGCCAACACGCCGCAAGCGCAGGACGCGCGCGCAGACCACACGGAGCGGGGATTTGATCGATCTGTCGGCACTCGGCTGGAAGGAAGCGGCGCTGCTCGCGCTGGTCATTCTCGCCGCCTACATGGGCTATGCGCTGGTGCGCCTGTCCATGCTCAACGCCCGCCGCACTGCCGAAGCCGCACCGCCGCCCGTACCGGAGGCGCCCGTGCCGCCACCACCACCGGTGGACCTGCAGGCCGAACTCGACATGCTGCTCGACGCCAGGCTGGCGCCGCTGATGCAGGCGCTGGAAACGCGGCTCGACCTGATCGAGGACAGGCTGGACGGCGTCAGCCGCCGTCTCGAAACCGTCAATCAGCTGCCGCCGGTCGCGCCGCAGTACAGCGAGGCGCTGTCGCTGGCGGCGCGCGGCCTCAGTGCCGAGGACATCGCCGAGCAGTGCGACATGTCGGTCGGCGAAGCCGAACTGGTACGTACGCTGGCGCAGAGCCGTGGCATGGGAGACAGGACATGAGTGCGACTGACAGCGTGACTGTGCGCGGCAACGACGAGCAGGAGGCGGCCGAACAGCGCAGCGCGCTGCTGCGCCGGGTAATCGTCGCCGGCGGCCTGATCGCGATGCTGATCGGCGGGCTCGCCCTGTTCGACGCCAGCCGTCGCGCCCCGGAGATAGACGACGAACCGGTGGCCGCGGTTACGCCGCCGCCTGCCGAAACGCCGGCGGCCGAGGAGGCCACGGCGCTTCCGACACTGCCGCCCGAGGAGACGCCCGCGGTCGACGCGACAACGGCGTCCATGCAGGACACCCCGCCGCCGCTGCCCGATGCCGCCGCCGATGCGCAGCCGGCTCCGGCTGCATCGCCGGAACCGGCGCTGCCCGAATCGACCGCAAGACCGGGTGCGCCGCTGCCGACCCGCGCAGCGCCCTCCGTTGCGGCGCCGTCCAGGCCGGCTGCCGCGCCGGCCGACGCAGCGCCGCAGCCGGCACCGACCATCGCCCGCTCGCCGGCGCTGGCCGGCTCCGGTTATGTCGTGCAGGTGGGTGTATTCAGCAACGTCGCCAATGCCGAAGAGATCCGCGCCCGGCTTGCGCTGAACGGCATTCCGTCGCAGATCGAGGCGCGCGTGCACATCGGCCCGTTCAAGTCGCGCGCCGAGGCCGACCAGGCACGTCAGCGCCTGCGCGCGCTTGGCATGGACAGCGGGCCGCCGACTGCGCTGCGGCCGGCTTCGGCTCCGCGCTGAGCACCGACGCCCCCGTCGCCACCGAATCCGCGATAATCCGGCATCGTCCGGCGTGACGCCCCCCGAGGCGCTACGCTGCCAGAACTCACCCACAACGTCTCCGGAGACTTCGCATGTCGCGCACCATCGTTTCGACCCCCGACGCACCCGCCGCGATCGGCACCTATTCGCAGGCGGTCAAGGTTGGCAACATCGTCTACATGTCGGGGCAGATCGGTCTCGATCCGGCCACGATGACCATGGCCGACGGCATCGACGCGCAGATCACCCGCGTGTTCGACAACCTGAAGGCGGTGGCCGCTGCTGCCGGCGCCACGCTGGACAATGCGGTCAAGGTGAACGTGTTCCTGACCGACCTCGGCAACTTCGCCAAGGTGAACGAGGCGATGACCCGCTACTTCAACCAGCCCTTCCCGGCGCGTGCCGCGGTCGGCGTGGCGGCCCTGCCGCGTGGTGCGCTGGTCGAGGTCGATGCGGTGCTGGTGATCGACTGACACTGCCTGGCCGGGCTTGCCCCGGCCGTCCTGCCCTCCGCATGAGTACCCGCAGCGAAGCGCTTTCGGCCGCGCTCGACAAGATGGGCCTCGGCTCGGATGCCGCGCTCGTCCTGCATTTCCCGCTGCGCTACGAGGACGAGACGCGCATCACGCCGGTGGCGCTGGCGCGCGCCGGCCAGCCGGTGCAGGTCGAGGTCGAGGTGACGCAGGCGGAAGTGAAATTCCGGCCGCGCCGCCAGCTGGTGGTGACGGCCGCCGACGACAGCGGCACCGTCACGCTGCGCTTCTTCAACTTCTACCCGTCGCAGCAGAAACAGCTCGCACCCGGCAAGCGGGTGCGCCTGTTCGGCGACATCAACCCCGGTTTCTTCGGCGCCGAGATGCTGCACCCGCGGGTGCGCAATGTCGGCGACGACACGCCGCTGCCGGACCGGCTCACGCCGGTCTATCCGGCCACCGCCGGTCTGTCGCAGGCCAGCCTGCGCCGCGCGATCGACGACGCGCTGGAGCGCACCGATCTGGCCGACAGCCTGCCCGAGGCGCTGCGCCGCCACTACGCGCTGGTGCCTTTCGGCGCCGCGGTGCAGGCCTTGCACCGGCCGCGGCCGGGCGAATCGCTGCGTGATCTCGACGAACGGCTGGCGCCGGCCTGGCGCCGCATCAAGTTCGACGAGCTGCTGGCCCAGCAACTGAGCCTGAAGCGCGCGCACGCCGCCCGGCGCAGCCGCGACGCGCCGGTGCTGCCGCAGCCCGCGCAGACCGACGGTTCGCTGATCGATCGCTTCCTGCAGCAGCTGCCGTTCGCGCTGACCGGTGCGCAGGCGCGCGCCTGGGCCGAGATCGCCGCCGACCTGTCGCAACCGTATCCGATGCAGCGGCTGCTGCAGGGTGACGTCGGCTCCGGTAAGACGGTGGTGGCGGCGCTGGCCTGCCTGCGTGCGGTCGAGGCAGGCTACCAGGCGGCCTTCATGGCGCCGACCGAAATCCTCGCCGAGCAGCACTACCGCAAACTGGCCGACTGGCTGGCACCGCTGGGCATACAGGTGGCCTGGCTGTCAGGCAGCCTGAAGGCACGCGACAAGCGGGCGATGAAGGAAGCCATCGCCAGCGGTGCGGCGCCGATCGCGGTTGGCACGCACGCATTGATCGAGGACGCGGTCGATTTCGCGCGCCTGGGCGTCGCCGTGGTGGACGAACAGCACCGCTTCGGTGTGCGCCAGCGGCTCGCGCTGCGCGCCAAGGCCGGCGACGTGAGCCCGCACCAGCTGATGATGAGCGCGACACCGATACCGCGCACGCTGGCCATGAGTTTCTACGCCGACCTCGACGTGTCGGTGATCGACGAACTGCCGCCCGGCCGCACGCCGGTGCTGACCAAGCTCATCTCCGCGGCACGGCGCGAACAGGTGATCGAACGTGTGCGCGACGCCTGTGCCGCCGGCGCACAGGCCTATTGGGTGTGCCCGCTGATCGAGGAATCGGAAACGCTGCAATTGCAGACCGCGATCGACACCCACGCGCAACTGCTGGCCGCCTGCCCGGAACTGAAGGTGGGGCTGGTGCATGGGCGCATGAAGCCGGACGAGAAGGCGGCGGTGATGGCGGGCTTCGTCGCCGGCGACACGCATCTGCTGGTCGCCACCACGGTGATCGAGGTCGGTGTCGATGTCCCGAACGCGAGCCTGATGGTGATCGAGCACGCCGAGCGTTTCGGTCTGTCGCAACTGCACCAGCTGCGCGGCCGGGTCGGGCGCGGCAGCCGCGAATCGGCCTGCGTGCTGCTGTACGAAGGCCCGCTGTCGCAGACCGCGCGCGAGCGGCTGCGCGTCATCCATGCCTATACCGACGGCTTCATGATCGCCGCCGAGGATCTGAAGCTGCGCGGCCCCGGCGAATTCATCGGCAGCCGCCAGTCCGGTCAGCCGCTGCTGCGCTTCGCCGATCTGGTGATCGACGAGGCGCTGGTCGAATTGGCACGCGAAGCGGCCGACACGCTGCTGCGCGATCACGTCGCGGCCGCCGACCGGCATCTGGAACGGTGGCTGGCCGGGCGCGAGGATCTGCTCAAGGCGTAAAAAAGGGAGGGCCGAGGCCCTCCCGTCGTCTTGCCTGTCGGGATCGACCAATGTCCGGTCCGTGCCTCACACCGTATTCAACCGCGTGCGACGCATGGATCGGGTGTCGGCCGACCCCGGCAGCAAGGCTCAGACGCGGGTGCGACGGCGCGCGATCATGCCCAGCAGACCGAGGCCGGCGAGGAACATGGCGTAGCTCTCCGGCTCCGGCACCGCGGTGATCTGCAGCAGCGTGTCGTTGCCGCTGTTCGGGTGCTGGATGTTCACGTAGGCGACATTCGGGTTGAACTTGTCGAAGTACAGGCCCGTCGGTTCGGCACCTTCGGTCGACAGCGAAGCCCAGCGGCTCAGCGATTCGGCGACGCCGTCGCGGTCGGCATCCTGCGCGAACCAGATGTCGGCACGACCGCCCGGCTGGTCTTCGATGATGTAGATGTTGCCGTTGGCATCGATGGCCAGATTGTCCGGGTTGGTGAATTCGCTGCCGACGGCTGCACCGGTGACGGAACTGAAGGTCGCGCGGCTGGCGAACAGCTTCATTTCGTTGGTGGCCAGATTGAGCGAATACACCTCGTGGGTGGTCGTGGTGGCGATGTAGAGCACTTCGTCGCCATTGGCCAGCACCTGCAGTTCGAGGTCTTCCGGACGCTGGTAGTTGGTGCCGCCGACCATGTCGGCTGCGGCACGGCCGTCCATCGAGAAGGTGCCGCCACCGACGTTCACCATGGCGTTCACGGTGCTGGCCAGCGGGGTGCCGGTCGCGGTGGTGATGGCTTCCCAGCTGGCAGCGCCGACCGCGTTGGCGTTGTTGCCGCCATTGGCCTTCAGCACGAAGGTCTGGCCCTTGTCGAAGTAGCTGTCACCGGTGGTCGCACCCGGCGCGGCCGACACGTACTTGTAGATCGAGCCGCCGTTGAGTTCGTCGATGAAGTAGAAACTCTTGTTCTTGTCGAACGCGCCGCCCTCATGCGACACGCGGGGTACCACGTTGCGGTGGATGAAGTTGGCGCTGGAGGTGTCGGCCAGCGGATTGGTCACTTCGAACAGGCGACCGTAGGGGCTGCCGCTGCCCCACGATTCCTCGGCTGTCAGGTAGCTGCCCCACGGCGTCCAGCGCGAGAAGTCGCCGGCCACGAAGCCCTGGGTGCCCGACTGCACGATGGTCTTGGTGATGCCGGTCCACAGGTCGGTGCGCTGCACGCCGCCGGCGCCGGTTTCGAAGGGCATGAACAGGTAGCGACCGGCGTCGGTGCCGTTCTCGTTGGCGGTGATCATGTCCCAGTTGCCGCTGTTCGACTGGCCGTTGGCGAGCTGCGTGGCGCGGTCGGCCAGCACCTTCTGCGAGAACAGCGGCGAGGACAGCTGCAGCGGCGCGCTTTCCGGCAGCGAGCCGGCGGCGACGTTGCCGGGCAGGGCGGTGAAGTTGTCGAAGTGGGTGTTGTCGGCCGCGTAAGCCTGCTGGGCGGAAACGCCCATCAGGCCAATGGCGGCAGCTATGGCGAGCTTGCGGGGCTGCATGGTTGAACTCCCTGATTGAATGCCTTGCGAACGACAAGGTGCTCGTCAGGGTAGTCAGCGCGCGTTCAATTCCCGTGATGCAGATCGGCCGCCGCGCTGCGCCGATCGGCGCATGTTTTGTTAACCCGCCTTAATGCGCTGGCCGGCGATCCGTGATGCGGGTCGGCCGGCGTTTCAGTCGGCGCGGCTGCGCACCCGTATCGGTTCGCGTATGGCCTGTGCGGCGAGCAGGCGACTGAGCGCGGCGATCGCGGTATCGGTCAGTTCGTGGCCGCGCGACAGCACCATCATGCCGTTCGTGCAGCGCACGTCCTCGTCCACCACCCAGCCCGGCACCAGGTCACGCACGCGCGCCGCGCGGTGGTGGTTCACCTCGCTGCGGAAGTCGGCCAGTGCCCTGACGATGTAGTCGGGCACCGGTGGCTGCACGGTGCGCAGCACGTCGCGCGGGCTGCGCGCCGCCTTGGTTCGCGACCAGTCGCGCTCCAGCTCGAGTGCCGCACGCAGCAGCGGCGCACCGCGGATCACTTCGAGCGGCGCGTCGGGCGGCGGGTTGTCCGACTGGTGGCGGATGATCTCTGCAGCCAGGTCCAGCCGCGGAATGGCCGCGACGAGCCGGCTTGCCACCTCGGGGTGTTCGCGCAGCAGCTTCTTTTCGTCGGGACCAAGATGCCGTTGCGCGGCATCGGCCTGCATCAGTTCGGGCGGTATGCCGACGCAGCCGAGCTGGCTCAGTGCGGCGGCGATGCTGTAGATCCAGCCGTCCGACCAGTCCAGCCGCGACAGCGCGTGCTGCACCGCCGAGTGCGCGAAGGTGGCGCGCTGGAAGGCCCAGGGCGCCACCATGGCGAGTACCTCCGTCAGCGTGTTCACGGCCGCGGTGAGCGTGGTTTCGAGCAGTTCGCGCTCCGCCCGCACGCGGTCGTAGTGACGCACGGCGTCGTCCAGCGCAGCGATCAGCACGTCGGACGGGCAGGGCTTGCACAGGTAGCGGAAGATGGCGCCGCGATTGATGGCGGCGATCGACGACTCGACGTCGGCCTGGCCGGTGAGCAGGATGCGCACGGCATCGGGCGCCTGTTCGCGCGCTTGTGCGAGGAAGGTGGCGCCATCCATGCCCGGCATCCGCATGTCCGACACGATGACGGCGAAGGGCTCACCGAGCTGGATGGCGTCCAGCCCGGCGGTGCCGCCATTGGCGGTCACCACGTCGAAGCGGCCGTGCAGCGTACGTTCCATCGCGGCCAGCAGGTTGGGTTCGTCATCGACGCAGAGCACGCGCGGCAGGGTGTCTTCAGTCATCGTCATGGTCCGTGGTGAGTGCTGCGTTGTAGGCCTGCCACTGCGGCCACTGCTCGATCACGCCGGCGCGTTCGAGATAGGCGAGGTCCGGCGTCTGGCCGTTGGCCAGCGCGACGGCGACGTGCACGGTGCCGGCCAGGCCGAAGCCGGGGGCGGCGGCGCGATCCGGGTGGGTGTGCCGCGCGACGGCGTCGACGATGTCCATCGGCAGGCCCCACAGGCCCAGCAGATAGGCGCCGACCGCGGCGTGCAGCGGCGTGTCGCAGACGGTGGTGGCGTCCTGCATCGTTTCGCTGCGCAGCGGTTCCACCAGCAGGCCGATGCGCGCCAGCAACGCGGCCGTGGCGGCGACGCCGCCGCGGCGGCCGGCGGTGATGCGGTCGGCCAGGCAGGACGCCTGCAGCGCGCGCCGTTGCAGGTGATCGACGAAGGGATCGGTCGCGGCGTCGGCGAATACCTGCGAGGCGAGCACGAGCAGCCGCACCTGATCGATGCCGAGACGGGTGATGGCGTCGTTGATGCTCGTGATGCGTGCGCCCAGCGTGAAGTAGGCGGAACCGGCCAGTTGCATGATGCGCGCACTGAGCGCGGGGTCGCTGCTCAGCAGGCGGGCGACATGACGGCTGTCGCTGGCCGGATCGGCAAGCAGCCGGGTCAGTTCGGCGAAGATGCGCGGCGCGCTGGGCAACCGGTTCACGCGACCGATCACGTCGATCACCGAGGCGTCGCGGAACATCGCACGCAGCGCCAGCGCTGCCTGCACCGCAGCCAGCAGTACCGCGTTGTCGCAGGGCTTGGATACGAACTGGTGAGCGACGTCGAGCATGCGCAGCGTCGACGCGGTGTCGCACTGGCCGGACAGGATGATGCGCAGCGTGCCCGGCCAGCGGTCGCGCACGGTGCCGAGCAGCGCGGCGCCGTCCATGAAGGGCATGCGCATGTCGGACACGACGACGTCGGCCGGCTCGGCTTCCAGTGCGTCGATCGCTGCCTGACCGCTGGTGAAGAAGCGGCACGCCCAGTCGGTTTCACGCATCACCAGCGTGCGCTCGATGCCGGCCAGCACGCGGCTCTCGTCGTCTACGAACACTACCTGCATGGGCTTGTCTCGTCGTTGTCGATGCACAGCGGCAAGCGCATCGTGAAGCGGGTGCCTCGGCCGACGTCCGATTCGCACAGGATTTCGCCGCCGTGCTGGTCGACCGCGGTGGTGTAGACCATGGCCAGCCCCTGCCCGGTGCCCTTGCCGACCGGCTTCGTCGTGAAGAAGGGCTCGAAGATGCGTTCGCGTATGTCCGGCGGGATGCCCGGGCCGTCGTCGGCCACGCTGAGGTCGATGTGCCGGTCGCCGAAGCGTGTCGCCGTGATCCGGATCAGCCCCTTTTCGCGCACGCCCTCGGACAGCGTGTCGGCGATGGCGTGTGCGGCGTTCACCACCAGGTTCAGCAGCGCCTGGCCGATCAGGTCGCGTCGGCACGGCAGGTCGGGCAGGTCGTCATCGACCTGCGTATCAATCTCGGCCACATATTTCCATTCGCTGCGGGCGACGGTGACCGTGGTCGCGATGACCTCGCGGATGTCCACCGCCACCTTGTCGACGCCCGACGGATGCGAGAAGGCCTTCATCGCGCTGACGATGCGCGCGATGTGTGCCAGCCCTTCCTTCGACTGGGCGAGCGCGTCCGGGATCTGCCGGCGCAGGTAGTCAAGCTTGGTGCGGCGCAGGGCGGCGTCGAAGTCCGCCAGCAGCGCCGGGTCGGGCTCGCCGGCACGCAGGGCCGCGATCACCGCGACGCTGCGGTCGGCCAGCGCCAGCAGCGAAGTGGTGGCCATGTCGATGAAGCTCATGTTGTCGGCCACGTACTGCGTCGGGGTGTTGATCTCGTGTGCGATGCCGGCGGCGAGCTGGCCGATCGACTCCATCTTCTGCGACTGCAGGAGCTGTGTCTGCGTCTGTCGCAGCTCGCCCAGCGTTTTCTGCAGCGCCTGTCTTTCCTGCTCCAGTTCGCCGGTCTTGCGGGCGACCACGTTGGCCAGACTGATGTTCTGTTCGAGCAGAGCGAACGGCGAGTTGCGCATGCCTTCGTCCTGTTGGGCGAGGCGCCGCTTCAGTGCGTCTATCGTCTTGTCGCGCGCGAGCAGCTTGTGTTCCAGATCGCTCAGGCGCGCCTCGATGTCGGGTTGCGGCAGGCTGGGCATGTCTATCCTCCGATCGCCACGGCGGTCAGCGTCTGATTCACGTGCAGGCCGTTGTACTGCTCGCCATAGGTATAGAAGCCGAACAGCAGGTTGGCGGCCATCAGGCGGCTCATGTCGTCATCGATCGCTGCCTGCTCGAATTCCAGCCGACGCAGTATGCAGTCGCAGCCGAGCACCAGCGCCGGTTCGGGCACGTCGCGCCGGAGTTCGGCCATCGCGCTGGCAATGGTCTGCAGCGGATCGAGCGCGCGACCGATCGATACGATCAGTCCTTCGTCGATGGCGCAGTAGCAGGACAGCGACAGGTCATCGTTCACCTTCTGGATCGAGCGCACATAGGCATCGCCGCCCAGTTGCAGCACCAGGGGGTGGCGCGAGAACACGGCCGGCGTCAGTGCCTCGATGCGTTGACCTATCGCTTCAGCATAGGCCTTGGCAGCAGGTTCGCCATTCATTTCATGAATGATGCGCCGCTCGGGATCGGCGCTCGTGATGACCAGTTCCGTGCTGCCGGCGGCGAAGTGCTGGGTCTTGATGGTGGCCACCGGATGGGTGGTCTCGAACAGCGTGAAGACGGCTGCGTCGCTCAGGAAGAGGCCGTCCGTGTAGACGTAGGTGTGCTCGAACTTCAGGTTGTCGCCAGCCGAACCGCCGATCAGCGGCAGATTGCCGACGTGCTGGTAGAGCGCGGCGACCAGTCTTTCCTCGGCCATCGACAGGCCGTCCACCAGCAGCATGCCGAAGCGGTTCAGATCGCGTGTCGCATCCGACCGGGCGCGGATGTCCTCCGCGATGCAGCTCACCTGGTCGACGTAGGCGGCCAGCGGGGTCACCGGATAGGTGCGCAGGCGCAGCCCGCCGCCCGAAAAGGCGACGCCGATGATGCCCGAGCGCTGGAAGCCGGCGGGACCGAAGTGGCCGGACGAGGTGCAGCCGACCGTCGGGCACCGGTAAGTACGGGCCAGTTCGCGACCCAGCACTGCGAGGTCGATATCCGGCGAGCAGAAGAACAGCAGCCCGTCCTTGTCGGTGCTGCCGGTCTGTGCCGCCAGTTCGGCCACCGCGCGGACCGGATCGGTCGACGTGCTGGCGCCGAAGCAGGTGTTGATCGCCATGGAGCCCTCCGTCGACCTTATGCCGGGTCAACGGCCCGCACCGGAGAGGGCTTTAGGTGCCGATTGTGTCGGGGTGTCAGCGGTTGGCGTGGGTGGCGGTGAAGACCGCGACGAACACTTCGCGCAGGAAGAGGCTCAGCGACGTGATCAGCGCCAGCATGGCGAGCACGAAGAAGCCGGCCAGCAGGTCGGCCAGCACCACCGTGAACAGCACGCCGAAGAAGGCGCAGGACACCACCAGACAGACCATCAGCGCCGACGCCACGGCGAACAGGATGGCCAGATAGACCAGCTTCGCACGCCGCGACAGCAGTTCGAGCTCGGTGGCATTGCTCATCGTTTCGTCCTCGCACTGCTGGCCGCCGCGCGCCAGCACGACGCGGCGGCGGTCGATGATGCGACCGAGCCGGTTGTTCAGCGTGGTGATCAGCGTGGCGATGGCGGTGAGCAGGAACACCGGTGCCACGGCGAGGCCGATGGCGTGGGTGATCGCGTCGATCGAGGTCTGCAGCACCATGGCAGGGCCTTACGGAATCTTGAAATCGAGTTCGAACTTCGCACTGGCATCGGCCGCCAGCGTTTTCGCGAGCCAGGGCATCGTCGCCTTCAGCGTGGCCGGCAGCGTCCACGGCGGATTGACGATGAACAGTCCGCTGCCGTGCATGCCGAAACCGTCGGGCGAGGGTGTGCGCGTGGTGAGGGACACGTGCAGCCAGGCGTCTATCTTCATGCGCTTGAGCTTGGCCGGCAGGTCGCGCGACTCCATGCGCTGCAGCTGCGGGTACCACAGGCAGTAGGTGCCGGTCGAGAAGCGGGTGACCGCGTCGCGCAACGTTTCGAAGGCGTAGCGGTAGTCCTCGCGCATCTCGTAGGGCGGGTCGATCAGCACCAGCGCGCGCCGCGGCGGCGGCGGCAGCAGCGACCTCAGGTTGGAGAAGCCGTCCAGCTTCTCGATGCGCACGCTGCGGCCGGCGTCGGCGAAGGCGGCGTTCAGCAGCTTGTTGTCGGTCGTGTGCAGTTCGAACAGCTTCATCCGGTCGTGCTCGCGCAGCAGGGCGCGCGCGATCATCGGCGAGCCGGGATAGGCGCGCAGCGCATCGCCCTCGTTGAAGGCGCGCACGACGTCGACATAGGTGCCGAGCGCGGCAGGCAGGTCGGGCGCGGCCCACAGCTTGCCGATGCCTTCGGCGTACTCGGCGTTCTTTGCCGCGTAGCCGCTGTCCAGCGCATAGCCGCCGGCGCCGGCGTGCGTGTCGATGTACCAGTAGGGCTTGTCCTTCTGGTTCAGGTACTGCAGCAGTTCGACCAGTACGAAGTGCTTCAGTACGTCGGCCGGATTGCCGGCGTGGAAGGCGTGGCGGTAGCTGAGCATGGCTGGGTAGGAGTTGTGGCCGACGAGTATACGCTGAGCGGGTTCGTGGCCGCGTTCTGGCAGCGGACTTGCATGGCAGTGCGGCGGACAGGCCACCCCCGCCTTTCAGCGGGAGCGGCGTGTCCGCCGCAAGGATGAAGCCGGTCTGCCTGGTGCGGATCAGACCACGAAGCGGCCGACGTTGTCCTGCAACTGGCCGGCGAGCACTTCGAGGCCGTGCGTCTGGCCGTCGGCGCGGCGGGTGATGTCGGCGTTCTGCTCGGCCATGCCGGCGATGCGCTCGACGCCCTGTGCCACCGACTGGCTGGCGCTGCTCTGTTCGCGCGTGGCCGCGGCGATTTCCTTCATCGCCTCGGCGGTGCGTTCGCTCTGTTCGCTGATGACGCGCAGCACTTCGCCCGCTTCGGTGGCCAGCGTCACGCCGGCGCCGACCTGACCGCTGACCTCGCCGATGCGGCGGACCACCTTGTCGGCGTCGGCCTGGACGCTGCTCACCATATTGGCGATCTCCTGCGTGGACGCGGCGGTGCGCTCGGCCAGCTTGCGTACCTCGTCGGCGACGACCGCGAAGCCTCGGCCGGATTCGCCGGCGCGCGCCGCTTCGATCGCCGCGTTGAGTGCCAGCAGATTGGTCTGTTCGGCGATTTCCTGAATGATGCGGCCGACGTTCGAAATTTCCCGTGTGCGACCGGCCAGATCGGTCACTGCCGACGAGGCGTCGCCGATCTCGGCGGCGATGCGCTGCATGCCCTCGACCATGCTGGCCAGCTTCTGCTCACCCTGCGTGGCGGCACTGCGCGCCTCGCGCGTGATGCCGTCGGCGACGCCGGCGCTGTCGGCCACATGCGTGATGCTGACCGACAGTTCCTCGATGGCGGCGGCCAGGCCGGCGGCCGCACTGCTCTGTTCGGTCGAACCGCTCACCACTTCGCTCGATCCGGCGCGCAGTTCGCGCGCCGCATTGCCGACCGCCCGCGCTGCCTCGGCGGTGGCGGTGATCAGCGCGGCGGTCTTGCGCGTCGCCTCGTTCATCTGGATCGAAATCAGGTCGAGTTCGTTGTGCGTCTCGCCGCTCACCACGTCGAGGCGCTGGCTGAAATCGCCGTTTCCGAGCCGGGTCATCGCTGCAGACACCTTGTTCAGGCGGCTCAGACGGCTGCGTGCAAGCCACCAGGTCAAGGCGGCGAACATCAGCGCCGAGGCGACGCAGATGCCGATCAGCAGATTGCGCAGCTGGATGTTCGAGCGGGTGAATTCCTCGACATGAGCGCCGGACGACACGATCCAGCCCCAGTTGTCCGACAGCCGGTAGGCCGCGATCTTCGGTGCGATCGAGCCGTCTTCGCGCGGCCAGTCGTAGATGTGGTCGCCGTTCTTGTTGCTGATCTGTTCGCCGATGATTCGGGTCAGCGTGTCGTTGCCGATCTCCTTCACCGTCTTGCCCGCGTGCTTCGGGTGGAACAGCATGGTCGAGTCTTCGGCGCTCTCGCCCGGCCGGAGCACGTGGATGTAGCCGGTTTCGCCGACGCGGATGGACTTCAGCGATTCGAACAGTTGATCGATGCCCTGCTGCACGTCGACCCGTGCGGACAGTGCGCCGACCACGCGACCGGCGGCGTCCTTGATCGGCTCGAGCGAGGAAATGTAGAAGCGCCCGTTGCGCATCACCACGCCCTGGTAGCTGTCGCCCTTGAGCAGCGCCGCGGTATCCGGTCCGCTCTTGATCGCGACGCCGGCCTGCGAGCGGCCCTCGGCGTCTTTGAGCAGTGTCGCAACGCGTACGAATTCGTCGCCGACACGCACCATCACGGCCGGATCGGCGCCGATCAGGTCGCGCGTCGACTTCATCCGGGCTTCGTCGCCGTTGAGTACATTGCCGCCCGCACGCGCCACGCGTACTGCCGGGTACTTGCCCATGGCCACCGTGTCTTCGTCGATGGTGACCGTGCCCAGCGCTCCCTTCAGGGCGGCCATGCCCTTGGCGGCATTGGCAAGCGCGTTCTCGTAGCTCAAGTCGAGCAGTTTTGCCGTCGCGTCGGCCTGATCGCCGAGGACGCTCTGTGTCTGCTCCATCGCAGCACGATTGCTCGATACCGATACGACCGCAATCAGTGCGACGAAAATGACCGCGCAGAGCAGGCCGATTGAAATCGAGAGCTGGCTGACAACCGACATACGGTTGAATGAAATCATGGCTCGTCTCCTGTGCATCCGTGCCGGGCGGAATGCCCGGCCGAACGATTCATCGTGTCTGGATTACGGCACGATTGTTAAAAACTGGAGCGTCAAGTCACTGATTCGATTCGACAGCCGGCCGCAGCGAGGCGCGCGAGCACGCCGTCGGGGCCTGCAAGGTGGGAGGCGCCGAAGGCGGCAAACACGCCACCGGCCTGAATTTCCGGCAGCAGCCGCTCGGCGAAGCGGGCGTTGCGCGCGCCGAGCAGGGACTGCATGAACAGGCGAGCATGCTCGCGCAGCGCCGGGTCTTCGGACATCAGCCCGCTGTTGATGCGCGACAGTTCGCCCACCTCGCCGGCCAGCCAGGCGACGGTCATCGGTTCGATGGCGGCCTGCAGGCGGTCGTGCCGGCGCGCGGCGTCGATCAGCAGCGCGATCTGGGTCTTCTCCGGCAGCAGCGCGATGGCGTCTATCTGTTCCTGCACCTGTTCCAGCGGCCGCACGGCCACCTTCTGCGCGCGCGCCAGCGCGATCAGCGCCTCGTCGAGCGAAGGTTGCTGCGCGGCCACCGGTTGCAGCAGCGTCAGCAGCGCCGCCCACGGGCGCAGACGCACCGCGATCCGCGAATCGACGCCGTGCAGCGCCAGCATCGTTTCGATGCGCGGCCACTTCGCCCGGCCGACCCGGCGCGGCAGGTCGTCGCTGCCATAGACGCTGGCCGCCTGGTAGATGGACACCGCCTCGGCGTCGGTCACCAGTTCCGGCATGAAAAGACGGGCCTCGGCAATGCGCGCGCGCAGCGGCGCCGCGCGCGCCAGTACGCGCGGGTCACCACTGTGCAGCGTGCCGTACAGGTGGCTCACCGGCGCGTCGCCGCTGCGCACCGCCCACAGCAGCCCGCGCGAATAATCCGCTTCCGCCGCGCGCAGTCGCGACGGCAGGGCGGCGAGTGCGGCCAACTGCAGAAGGAAGCGGCGGCGATCCATTGTTTACAGCACCCAGGCGCCGCGGATGGCGGCGATGCCGTGCGCGCCGCAGTCGTGGGCGCGCGCGAGATGGCTGTCGTCGAGGCCGCCGATGGCGAACACCGGCAGCGGGCTGCCAGCGACCAGCGCCGCGAGGCCGTCCCAGCCCAATGTGTCGCCCCCCGGGTGGCTGGCGGTCGGCAGCACCGAACCGGCGACCGCGTAGTCCAGGCCCAGGCGAACCGCCTGCGCCAGCTCGTCCGCCGTGTGGCAGGAGGCGCCGACCCACTCGAAATCGGGCCGCGCGGTGAGCCCCGCCAGCTGGGTGGCCTTCAGGTGCACGCCGTCGGCGCCGAGCTCTTTCGCCATATCGGCGCTGCCATTCAGCACCACCGGACAGCCATGCTCGTGCGCAATCCGTATCGCCTCGCGCGCAAAGCCGAGCACTGGCGCGTCGAGCACCGGCTCACGGATCTGCAGCAGCAGCTGGCCGCGGCGGCAGGCCTGGTGGATCGCGTCGAGCTGGGCGGCGGCGCCGATCTGGAAGGCGTGCGTCACCGCCATGCGCTGCGGCAGGCGCAGCGATTTCATCACCGGGCCGTTGGCCGGCAGCATCGGCGACACGGTGAGCGCATCGGCGGTCTGCCAGGCCAGCGCGCTGTGCACGTGGTCATGCACGCGGCCGCTCCAGCGCTCGACGCGGAAAAAATGCAGCCGCACGTGCGCGTGCTCGTATTCGTGAGTCAGCGTGATCCACGGCGTGCAGCGCTCGACGCGGATGCCCAGTTCCTCGTCCAGTTCGCGCTTCAGCGCGTCGACCGGCGCCTCGCCCTTTTCCACCTTGCCGCCCGGAAATTCCCAGTAGCCCGGGTAGAAGGTGCCGGGCGCGCGCTGGCCGAGCAGGAATTCCCGGCCCTCAGTGTGGCCCTGAGGTCCGTCGCGGAAGATGACGGCGGCCGCCACGGCCACCTGCTTGCGTTCGCTCATTACTTGCCCCGCGCGGCGTGCTGGCCGGCCCAGTCGCGCGCGAACTGCCAGGCGACGCGGCCGCTGCGGGCGCCGCGTTCGAGCGACCACAGCAGTGCGGCGCTGCGCGCGGCTTCGATGTCGGCCGCGCTCAGGCCGAATCTTTTGAGCCAGTGGTTCACGATGTTCAGGTAGGCGTCCTGGTCGAAGGGGTAGAAGGACAGCCACAGCCCGAAACGTTCGGACAGCGACACCTTTTCCTCGATTGCTTCGCCCGGATGCACCTCGCCGTCGACGTGCTTCGCCTCACGGTTTTCCGAAAAGTACTCGGGCATCAGGTGGCGCCGGTTCGACGTCGCGTAGATGAGCACGTTGTCCAGCACCGCCGACACCGAACCGTCAAGGATGCTCTTCAGCGCCTTGTAGCCCGGTTCGCCGGATTCGAAGGACAGGTCGTCGCAGTAGATGATGAAGCGCTCGGGCCGGCTGGCGATCAGGTCGGTGATGTCCGGCAGGTCGGTCAGGTCGTCGCGGTCGACCTCGATCAGGCGCAGGCCCTTCTTCGCGTACTCGTTCAGCAGCGCCTTCACCAGCGAGCTCTTGCCGGTGCCGCGGGCGCCGGTCAGCAGCACGTTGTTGGCCGGTTTGCCGTCGACGAACTGCTGCGTGTTGGCCTTGATGCGCGCCTTCTGCACGTCGATGTCGCGCAGGTCCGTCAGGCGCAGCTTGTGCGGATGGGCGACCGCCTCCAGCCGGCCGCGGCCATTGCTGCGACGCCAGCGGAAGGCGATCGCCTTCCAGTCCGGCTCGACCGGTGCCGGCGGCAGAATCTGCTCCAGCCGGTCGAACAGCGCGTGCGCACGCGCGATCAGGCTTTCGAAACCATCACGGCTGTTCACGGTCACCCTCCTTGTCGCCGGACGGGGTGGCGCCGGTGTCGTCGGCGGAGTTCTTTTCCTTCTTGGGCAGGGTCCACCACAGGATGAACAGGAAAAGCGCCAGCGCGGTGCCGGCTTCGAGCAGGAATAACCACATGGGAATGAAGCTTTCGTTGTCGTCGCACCCGCCTGTCGGGCGGGTGCTCGTTATCATTGCGCACTCGGCGCTCGCGGGCGCACCAATCTAAATAAATCCCGATGTTCCAGCAAATCCGCCTGCGCAGTGCAGGTGTCCTGATGTGTATGTCGCTGCTGCTGGCAGCCTGTGCCGGCACGCCGAAGCCGGCGCCCCGTGTGGAACCGGCGCCGGTCGCCGCCCCGGTGTGTCCGCCCGCGCCGCAGCCGGTGCCGCAGAGCTGTCCGGCATGCCCGGCCTGCGCCGCCTGCCCGGTGTGCCCGCCACCGCCGGCTCCCGAGGCGAAGCCGCTGCCGCCGAAGCTGGTGCCGGCCGACTGGGCCGCGCTCGAAGGCTGGAGCGACGACGACCTGCGCGAATCGCTGCCGTCGCTGCGCGCCTCGTGCAGCGCGGTGGCGAACAAGCCGGGCTGGGCCGAGCCCTGCGCCGCACTGGTCATGCTCGATGCGACAGACCGCGCCGCGGTGCGTGCGTTCTACGAATCCTTCTTCCGCCCCTGGCAACTGCTCAATGGCGACGGCAGCGACCAGGGCCTGGTCACCGGCTATTACGAACCGCTGCTGAAGGCGAACCGCACGCGCGGCGGCACTTATCGGTATCCGATCCATGCGGTTCCGGACGACCTGCTGGTGATCGATCTGGCCAGCGTGCATCCCGACCTGAAGAACATGCGGCTGCGCGGCCGGCTGGACGGACGCAAGGTCGTGCCCTACTGGACGCGCGCCGAACTGGACGCCCGCGCCGCCGAACTCGACCGCAAGGCGCTGTTCTGGGCGGCCGACGCGATCGACGTGTTCTTCCTGCAGGTGCAGGGCTCCGGGCAGGTGGAATTGCCGGACGGCAGCCGGGTGCGCGTTGGTTATGCCGACCAGAACGGCCACCCCTACCAGTCCATCGGCCGCTGGCTGGTGGACCAGGGCGAACTGAAACTCGAACAGGCGTCGATGCAGGGCATACGCGAATGGGCGCGCGCCAATCCGTCGCGCGTCGCGACGATGATGGCGGCCAATCCGAGCTATGTGTTCTTCCGCGAAATGCCGATAGGCAAGCAGGCGCCCGGCCTGCCCGAAGGCCCGCTCGGCGCGCTCGGCGTGCCGATCGCCGGCGGCCGCGTCATCGCCATCGATCCGCGCAGCGTGCCGCTCGGTGCGCCGGTGTGGCTGGATACGACGCGCCCGAACAGCAGCCAGCCGTTGCGCCGGCTCATGATGGCGCAGGACACCGGCGGCGCCATCAAGGGCGGCGTGCGCGCTGATTTCTTCTGGGGTTTCGGGCCGGAGGCCGGCGCACAGGCGGGGAGGATGAAGCAGCAGGGCAGGATGTGGGTGCTGCTGCCGAACGGCGTGACGCCGGGGAACTGAGGGGGGCGAGCCGGGCTTCCGTGGGAGCGAGCTTGCTCGCGAAAGCGACCTGAATCGAAGCCCGCGGCCTGTCGGAGCCGCATCGCGACCAGAGGTCGCTGCCACAAGAACACCCCCCGATGGCCACCGGTGCCAGGTCTTCAGCCCAGGGTGGTATCGAGCACCATCATCACCATGAAGCCCGCCATCAGCCCCAGCGTGGCCGCTTTTTCGTGGCCGTTGCGGTGGGTTTCCGGGATGACTTCGTGCGACACCACGAAAATCATCGCGCCGGCGGCGAGGCCGAGCCCGCCGGGGTAGAACAGCGCGAAGCTGCTCGATAGCCCGACGCCGATCAGCGCGCCCAGCGGTTCCATGAAACCGCTCAGCGCGGCGATGCCCACCGCCTTCAGCGGCGACATGCCGACCGCGCGCAGCGCGACCGCGACGGCCAGTCCTTCCGGAATGTCCTGTATCGCAATCGCGGTCGACAGCGGCAGGCCGACCGCCATGTCCGCCTGCGAGAAGGACACGCCCATCGCCATGCCTTCCGGCAGGTTGTGCAGCGCGATGGCGTTCACGAACAGCCAGACGCGGCCCATCCGCGTTTCCGGGCCGCAACTGCCGCAGTGCTCGTGCTCGTGCGGCGTCATCGCGTCGAGCATCATCATCAGCCAGACGCCGAGCGCCATGCCGGTGACCACCAGCGCTGCGCCCAGGCTGCGCGAGCCGGTCAGGTCTTCGCCGGCAGCCAGGCCGGGCACGATGAGCGAGAAGGAGGAGGCGGCCAGCATCATGCCGGCGCCGAAGCCGAGCAGCACGTCGGAACCGCGCTGACCGAGCGAGCGCAGGCCCAGTGCGGGTGCCGCACCGATGGCGGTGGCTGCGAAGCCGGCCAGCCCGGCCATCAGGCCCAGGTGCATGGCCTGCGGCGTGCGCGAGTCGGCGAAGGCCCAGGACAGCAGGGCCAGCACGGCCGCCAGCCCGATCATCAGCAGGAACTGCAGCGACGGGTCGAGCCGCATCCAGGGGAAGAGCGGGCCGGGGCGCGGTGCGTCCGGCGAGGTGGCGGGGGTCGGGTCCATGGCGGTCATCGCAAAGGCGTTTTCGTGCACTGCATCATAAATGCGCGCCTCAGGCGCGCACCTCAAGATTCGCTGGATCGTGAGGCGCGTCTGCGCCGGCGACGTGGTCGACCACGATGCTGCCGACGATATCGCCCTCCACATTGACCACCGTGCGGACCGCATCGAGCAGCCGGTCTATCGGCAGCAGGATGGCGATCGCCTCGGCCGGCAGCCCGACCGACTGCAGCACCATCACCATGGTCACCATGCCGGCACTCGGAATGCCCGGTGCGCCGACCGCAGCCAGCATCGACATCACGCAGACCACGATCTGCTGACCGGCGCTCAGTTCGATGCCGACCAGACTGGCGATGAACAGCGCCGCGGCGGCCTCGTACAGCGCCGTGCCGTCCATATTCATCGTCGTGCCGACTGGTACGACGAAGCCGACGGTGGCCGGGCGCACGCCGAAGTTCTGCTGCGTCACGCGCATCGTGATCGGCATCGTCGCCGAACTGGAGCTGGTGGCCAGCGCGGTGATGAAGGATTCGCGACCGCCGCGCCACAGCGCCAGCGGTGTCACGCGGGTGATCAGCCACAGCAGGCCGGGCAGCACGATCACGCCGTGCAGCAGCGTGGTGCCGAGCACGACCGCGACGAAGCGGGCCATCGTTTCGAGCAAGGCGACATCCTGCGTGGCGATCAGTCTGGCCAGCAGCGCGGCGATGCCCCAAGGGGCCAGTTTCATGATGGCGCCGACGATGCGCAGCGACAGGTCCTGCATCTCTTCCATGCCGCGATTGATGATCGGGTAGCGGTCGCCCGCCTGCACCAGTGCGACGCCCAGGATGAGCGCGAACACGACCAGCGCGACGATATCGCCGCCGGCCAGTGCGGAGAACGGGTTCTTGAACAGACCGGTCAGGAACTGCTGCACGAAGTCGGGGAAGGGCAGTTGCTTCGCCTGGAAGCCGGCCAGCGCGTCGGCGAACATGTCGAGGTGCATGCCCGCCCCCGGCTTGAATACATTCGCCGACGTGATACCGAGAATGACGGCGATGGTGACGGTGAGCAGGTAGAACAGCAGCGTGGTCACCCAGACGCGGCGGATGTTGCCGTGCTCGCGCAGGTGGGCCACACCGACCACGATGGACGAGAACACCAGCGGCACCAGCACCATCTTCAGCAGCGCGATGAAGATGCCGCCGATCAGCCCGGCGAGGTACAGCCCCTGCACGCGCGTCGCGGCATCGTCCGGTTGCGCGCCGAGGGCAAGGCCAAGACCGGCGCCGATCAGTGCGCCGAGCAGGATTTGCGTGTTCATCGTCAGCCGCATGCGCTTTTTCTCCGCGATTTTTCCCGACCATACCACTGGCGCCCAACGATGAAACCAAGTGCGTGAGCCGCAGTCGGAAGCGCAGCCAGCGTTTCAGCCTGCCGACCGGAGCCCGCCATGAGAACAACGATCACCGCCCTCGGATTCGCCCTTGCCGCCTGTTCGGCGCAGGCGATGAACATCGCCACCGCCATCCAGACCACGGTGCGGGTGCAGGCGGAACAGCCGGACGGATCGATCTCGATCGGCAGCGGCGTCGTGCTGCCGGGGCAGCGGGTGGCGACCGCCTGTCACGTGATCGCCGGCGCGAAGTCGCTGAAGGCCAGCTATCAGTACGTGGCGAAGCCGGCCAGCGTGGTTCGTCGCGACGACTGGCGCGACCTGTGCGTGCTGTCGGTGCCGGAACTGGCGGCACCGGCGGCGAAGATCGCCCGTGCCGGCGACCTGAAGCCGGGTGACCGGCTGCTCGGCTTCAACGGCGCCTACGGCGTCGATGTGCGTCTGCTGGTCGGTGCGCTGGACCGTACCTTCGCGATGGATGGCGCGCCGGTGATGCAGGTGAGCGTGCCCTTCGCCATCGGCGACAGCGGGGGCGGCCTGTTCAACGTGGCCGGCGAACTGGTGGGCATCCTCGCCTTCGTCGCGAAGACGGCGGGTGAGGAGCGCTACGCGATCCCGATCGAGTGGCTGGAGGCGGACATCGACGTCACGCGCACCGTGCCCTTCTGGCAGACCGCGCCGGCCGACATGCCAGACTTCCTGCGGCCGCAGGAACGCTGATTGCACGCGATCGCGTGCCGCGGTTCCGACCCGCGACGCGCGGTCGGTGGTGCATCGCGGGCGGCGCCGCGCCTGCAGAATCCGTCGTCGCTGCTAAGCTCGCGGCCAACTCACTGAACTCCGTCCATCGTGTCCCGCAAAAGCTATCGTCCCGTGGCCGCAGTGCCCGAAGCCGCCATCCGCCTGCGCGGTGTGCGGCAGAACAATCTGAAGAACCTCGACGTCGATTTTCCGCTCGGCAAGCTGACGGTCGTGACCGGCGTGTCCGGTTCCGGCAAGTCCTCGCTGGTGTTCGACACGCTGTATGCCGAAGGCCAGCGCCGCTACGTCGAAACCTTCTCGCCCTACGCGCGCCAGTTCCTCGACCGCATGGACGCGCCGCAGGTGGACCGCATCGAAGGCGTGCCGCCAGCCATCGCGATCGACCAGACCAATCAGGTGCGCACCTCGCGCTCGACGGTCGGCACGATGACCGAACTGAACGACCATCTGAAGCTGCTGTTCGCCCGCGTGTCCACGCTGCACTGCCGCTGCTGCGGCAAGCCGGTGCAGGCCGACAGCGCCGACCGCATCGCGCAGCGGATCGCCGAACGTGCCGCCGCCGCCGGTGACCCGCGGCTGGCGTTGACGGCGCCGGTCACCGTGCCCGACAACTTCACCGACGCCGAGGTGCAGGGCTGGCTGGAGCGCCAGGGCTATACCCGCATCCACGCGCGCGACGGCAGTGAGCTGCACGTGGTGCAGGACCGCTTTCGCGCCGGCAACGCCGGCGAGTCGCGCATCGCCGAGGCGGTCGAGGCGGCGCTGAAGCTGGGCCACGGCCGCATGCACGTGCAGCTGCTCGACGGCGAAGGCGAGCGCTGGGCCTTCTCGAACACGCTGCACTGCGCCGACTGCGACATCGCCTACAGCCCGGCCATGCCGGCCACCTTCTCGTTCAATTCGCCGATCGGTGCCTGCGAAACCTGCCGCGGCTTCGGCCGTGTCATCGGCATCGATTTCGGACTGGTCATTCCGGACGGCCGCAAGACGCTGCGCGGTGGCGCGGTGAAGCCGTGGCAGACCGAGTCCTACAGCGAATGCCAGACTGACCTGGAAAAGCTGGCGCCGAAGTACGGCGTGCCGCTGGATGTACCGTTCAACGAGTTGTCGACCGAGCACCGGCAGTGGGTGCTCGAAGGCGATCCGAAGTGGAAGAGCTGGCAGAAGTCCTGGCCCGGTACCTGGTACGGCGTGCGTCACTTCTTCGAGTGGCTGGAAACCAAGGCCTACAAGATGCACATCCGCGTGCTGCTGTCGCGCTACCGGGCCTACACCGAGTGCCCGGCCTGCGGCGGCAGCCGGCTCAAGCCGGACGCGGCACTGTGGAAGATCGAAGGGCATTCCATCCACGATCTGATGCGTTGGCCGGTGGTGAAACTGCGCGCGCTGATGGACACGCTGGACCTGCCGCCGCCGCTGGATTCGGCCACTGAGGAACTGATGGCGGAAATCCGCACCCGGCTCGGCTATCTGTGCACCGTCGGGCTGGGCTATCTGAACCTCGACCGGCAGTCGCGCACGCTGTCCGGCGGTGAGGTGCAGCGCATCAACCTCACCACCGCGCTCGGCACCTCGCTGGTGAACACGCTGTTCGTGCTGGACGAACCGTCGATTGGCCTGCATCCGCGCGACATGGAGCGGGTGATCGGCGTGATGCAGCGGCTCAAGGACGCAGGCAACACGCTGGTGGTGGTCGAGCACGACCCGCAGATCATGCGTCACGCCGACCGCCTGCTCGACATCGGCCCGGGTGCCGGCACGCGCGGCGGGCAGATCGTGTTCGACGGCGCGCCCGCCGCCATGGCCGGCGCCGACACGTTGACCGCCGATTACCTGGCCGGCCGCCGCAAGGTCGATGCCGCGCTCGGCAGCCGCCGGCCGGTCGATGCCGCTACGCCGCGCCTGGTGCTGCGCGGCGCCCGTGCGCACAACCTGAAAGACGTCGACATCGCCATCCCGCTCGGCCGTCTGGTCGCGGTGACCGGCGTGTCCGGCTCAGGCAAGTCCACGCTGATCCAGGATGTGCTGCACCCGGCACTGCTGAAGCACTACGGCCGGCCGACCGAAACGGCCGGCGAGCACGACGCGCTCGAAGGGCTGGAACACATCGCCGACGTGGTCATGGTGGACCAGTCGCCGATCGGCAAGAGTGCGCGCTCCAACCCGGTCACCCACGTCGGCGCCTTCGACCCGGTACGCGAACTGTTCGCGCTGCAGGCCGAGGCGAAACAGCGCGGCTACACCGCCGGCACCTTCTCGTTCAACGCCGGCAAGGGCCGTTGCCCGACCTGCGGCGGCACCGGTTTCGAACACGTCGAAATGCAGTTCCTGTCCGACGTGTATCTGCGCTGCCCGGACTGCGACGCGACACGCTACCGCGCCGAGGTGCGCGAAATCAGGCTCGACGGCCGAAGCATTTCCGACGTGCTGGCGATGACCGTGCGCGACGCGCTGGACTGGCTGCGCGATCTGGCCGATCTCGAACCCAAGCTGCGCCGCCACGCCGACAACGCGGTGGCCGGCCTGCAGGCGCTGGTCGATGTCGGCCTCGATTACGTGACGCTGGGCCAGCCGGTGCCCACGCTGTCGGGCGGCGAGGCGCAGCGGCTCAAGCTGGCTGGCTTTCTCGCCGAAGCGGCCAGCGTGAAGGGTTCGAAGGGCGCGCACAAGAGCGACGGCGGCAAGCTCTTCCTGCTCGACGAGCCGACCACCGGCCTGCACTTCGACGACATCGCACGCCTGCTCGGTGCCTTCGGCAAGCTGCTCGACGCCGGCCACACGGTGCTGGTGATCGAACACAACCTCGACGTGATCGCAGCCGCCGACTGGCTGATCGACCTCGGTCCGGAAGCGGGCGAGGACGGCGGCCAGCTCGTGTTCGAAGGCACGCCGGCGCAGATCACAGCGTGCGCCGCGTCGCACACCGGGCGCGCGCTGGAGGAATACCGCCTGGTGGATACCTTCTCGCTGGCCGCGCACGAGGTGGCGCCCGTCGAACAGCAGGACGCGGCGCACAGCGCGCTGCGCGCCCGCGCCGCGCACAGCATCGTCGTGCACCGCGCGCGCGAGCACAACCTGAAGAACATCGAGGTCGACATTCCGCGCGACCGCTTCACCGTGGTGACCGGCGTGTCCGGCTCCGGCAAGTCGACGCTGGCCTTCGACATCGTGTTCGGCGAAGGTCAGCGCCGCTACCTCGAATCGCTTAACGCCTACGCGCGCCAGTTCGTTCAGCCGGAAAGCAAGCCTGACGTCGACGGCGTGTTCGGCATTCCGCCGGCGGTGGCGATCGCGCAGCGCACCAGCCGCGGCGGCCGCAAGAGCACGGTCGCGACGCAGACCGAGATCTATCACTTCCTGCGCCTGATGTACGTGAAGCTGGGCGTGCAGCACTGCCCGGACTGCGGCTGCGCGATCGCGCCGCAGAGCGAGGACGCGATGGTGGCGCGCATCCTGCGCGAGCGCCGCGGTCAGCACATCGGTCTGCTGGCGCCGCTGGTGATCAACCGCAAGGGCTATTACACCGAACTGGCGCGCTGGGCTAAGTCGCACGGCCACACGCATCTGCGGGTCGATGGCGAATTCCTGCCGACCTCGCCGTGGCCGCGGCTCGACCGCTTCAAGGAACACACGATAGAACTGCCGATCCGCGATTTCGTCGTGAACGAACGCGACGAGCGCACGCTGCGCGACGCGGTGCGGCAGGCGCTCGAACACGGCAAGGGCGTGCTGCACCTGATGTCGCCGCTGGACCGACTGGGCCAGCCGGACGCGCCGGTACCGACCGTCGAGGTGTACTCGACCCAGCGCGCCTGCCCGAGCTGCGGCACCGGTTTCGCCGAACTCGATCCGCGTCTTTTCTCGTTCAATTCCAAACATGGCTGGTGCCCGAAGTGCATGGGTACCGGCCTCAAGCTGCAGGGCTTCGACGCCGAACAGACCGGCGAGGAAGCGACCTGGAACGAGTGGCAGGAAGGCGAGCCGGAAGAATGCCCGGCCTGCCATGGCGAGCGGCTGAACCCGGTTGCGCGCAATGTGAAGCTGTTCGGCCAGTCCATCGCGCAACTGAGCGCGCAGCCGGTATCGGCGCTGCAGACCGCCATCGCCGGCTGGTCGCTTGAAGGCCGCGAAGGCGAGATTGCGCGCGACGTGATCGCGGAGCTGAACAGCCGGCTGCACTTCCTCCGCGAAGTCGGACTCGGCTATCTGTCGCTGGACCGCGCCGCACCCACGCTGTCGGGTGGCGAGGCGCAGCGCATCCGGCTCGCTGCCCAGCTCGGCTCCAACCTGCGCGGCGTCTGCTATGTGCTGGACGAACCGACCATTGGCCTGCATCCGCGCGACAACCAGGTGCTGCTCGACACGCTGGTGAAGCTGCGCGACAAGGGCAATACGCTGCTGGTGGTCGAGCACGACGAGGACACGATTTTGCGCGCCGACCACGTGATCGACCTCGGCCCGGGCGCCGGGCGGCTCGGCGGCGAGGTGATCGCCGAAGGCCACGCCAGCGATCTGGCGAAGAAGCCGGAATCCATCACCGGCCGTTTCCTTGCCCGTCCGCTGGACCACAGTTTCAAACCGCGGCGTCCGGTCGCCGACGACACGCCGTCGCTGCTCGTACGCGGCGCCACGCTGCACAACCTGAAGGGCATGGACGTGCGGGTGCCGCTCGGCCGGCTGGTGGTGATGACCGGCGTGTCCGGCTCCGGCAAGTCCTCACTCGCGCGCGACGTGCTGCGTGACGGCGTGGCGCAGCGGCTGAACGACCCGAAGGCTGCGCTCACCGGCTGCACCGACATCGAAGGCTGGGGCGCGCTCGGCCGCGTGCTCGAAGTCGACCAGACGCCGATCGGCAAGACGCCGCGTTCCTGCCCGGCGACCTATATCGGTTTCTGGGACGCGATACGCAAGCTCTACGCCGACACCCAGGACGCGCGCGAACGCGGCTTCACTGCCGCGCGCTTCTCGTTCAACACCGGCCCCGGTCGCTGCCCGGTGTGCGAGGGCCAGGGGCTGCGGCAGATCGAAATGTCCTTCCTGCCCGACGTGCGCGTGCTGTGCGAAGCGTGCAACGGCGCGCGCTTCAATTCGGAAACGCGCGCCGTCATCTGGCGCGGCAAGAGCATCGCCGACGTGCTGGCGATGAGCGTGGACGAGGCGGTCGAATTCTTCGCCGCACACCGCAAGCTGGCCGACACGCTGAAGCTGATGCAGGAGGTTGGCCTCGGTTACCTCACATTGGGCCAGCACAGCCCCACGCTGTCCGGCGGCGAGGCGCAGCGCATGAAACTGGTGACCGAACTGGCCAAGTCGCCGGCCGACCCGAATGACCCCGCCAACGCGCGGCGGGGCCGCGGCAATCCGCACACGCTGTACGTGCTGGACGAACCGACCACCGGCCTGCACATGGCCGACATCGCCAAGCTGATCGGCGTGCTGCACCGGCTGGTCGATGCCGGTCATTCGGTGGTGGTGATCGAGCACGATCTCGACCTGATGGCCGAGGCGGACTGGATCATTGACCTCGGTCCGGAAGGCGGTGACGGCGGCGGCCGGGTGGTGGCCGCCGGGGCTCCGGTCGATCTGCTGGCGCAGGCTGCCACATCGCACACCGCGCGCGAACTGGCGCGTTTCCGCGCCGCGCGGCATCGCTGACAACGCGGACGCTCTCAGTGCCGGTCGGCCACTCGGGTCACCGACGTCGGCCGGCACCGCCGTCCGGCTTCGCCGATTCCTACAAGCCGGCTGACCGCCGCCAACCAGAATGCAGGGTGTGACAGCGGGTCCGGAGTCTGGCGCGCGTCCGGTAACGATTTGAAGCATGTCGATTACACGTGGCAGTCTGCGCCCAGCCCTCCGCACCCGTTGAAATCACTGTTCACTACGCGGAGACACGACGATGAAAAAGATGATGATGACTGCCGCTCTGGCCCTGTCCGCGCTGCCGGCGCTGGCCGCCGACGTCGGTGTGTCGATCTCGATCGGACAGCCCGGCTTCTATGGCCATATCGACATCGGCGACTACTACCCGCGCCCGCGTCTGATCTATCCGCAGCCGGTGGTCATCGTGTCTGGCCCGCATCTGCCGCCGCCGGTCTATATGCACGTACCGCCGGGCCATGCCAAGAACTGGCGCAAGTACTGCGGTCGTTACGAGGCCTGTGGCCGCCCGGTCTACTTCGTGCAGGACAGCTGGTACAACGACGTCTATGTACCGCGCTACCGCGAGCGTCACGCCTATCGCGAGGTGCGCCACGATCATCACGACGGGCATCAGCATTACGATCGGCACGACCGCGACGATCACCGCCGTGGCGGCTACGACGATCACCGCGGCGGCAAGCACGACAAGGGCGGACGTGGGCACGGCGGCGGTCCGGGCAACGGAAATGGCAACGGCAATGGCCGGGGGCGCGATTGATTGGTGCGGGTGCACACTGTTCGACCCGGGAACACTGTGTGCCGGGAAACAGGGATATTTTCCCGGTATGACCGGGAAAATATCCCAATTTGTCACCCTTCTGAGCGGCTTCCGGGAAACTTTCCCGGGCGAGGGCTAGACTTCGGATACTGCAGCGCAACACGCTGCGGACCCCATTCTGGCATACCGAAAAAGGAGAACACACCATGAAGAGCGCTCACCTGCTGGCTACCCTGCTCATCACTGCCGGCGTTGCCGCGCCGGCATTCGCGGAGCATCACATGCCGAAGACCTCGGCAGGTCTCGAAAAGTGCATGAAGGCGGCTCTGAAGGCCAAGGCCGGCCAGATCATCAAGGTCGAACTGAAGAAGGAAGCCGGCGAAGGTTACATCTACGAATTCGATATCGAGACGCCCGATGGCAAGGCGTGGGATGTCGAGTGCGCGGGCAAGTCGGGCAAGGTGGTCGAGGTCGAGGAAGAAGTGACCAAGGATCACCCGAAGTTCGCTGGCGCCAAGGTGAACGAGGCTGCGGCACGCGAGATCGCGCTGAAGAAGGTGCCGGGTGAGATCGTCGAGGTCGAGTACGAGATCGAACCGGACGGCAAGGGCTCTTACGAGTTCGACATCAAGACCGCCGACGGCAAGGAAGTGAAGCTTGAAGTCGATACCGAATCCGGCGAAGTGGTGTCACAGTCGGACGAGAAGTGGCAGATCGGCAAGGAGTGATGCCGGTCGGCAGGTCTGCGGCGCGGGCCTGAGAAACAGGGCGGTCACGACCGCCCTGTTTTTTTTGCCCTGCAACAGGGCGTGCTGCCTCTTCGAGACGCCGGGAGTGCGCCCAAGTGGTGCATTGATGCACCTGAAAAGTGATTTTCAATCAATTGCTTAACTTCCAGAGTTCGTTGCCGTTCTGAGCTGTAATCCACCAGAACGGAGCGACTGATGTACTGCCCGCAATCCTTGCTTCCACACATGCGCAGCGTGCTCGCGTGCGAGCGCGAACTGTCCGAACTGCGCTTCACCTGGCGACTGATCGAGACCACGGCCAAGATGGTCTGCCCGGCCGAGGCGAAAACCATCCTGCCGGCCATGGCCAGCACGCGCGAGGCCTTCGGGCGGCTGGAAACCGAACTGGTGCGTGCGCTGGCTGCCGAGAACGTCAACAAGGTGGTGCTGCAGATGCGTGCGAGGGCGCGCGCGGTCGTCGATGTGGTGGTGCGTAATCTGTACGAGCGCACGGCCGATGTCGGCTTTCTCGCGACGGACGACGACATCCGCAGTTTCCTGCGCGCCGACGCGACCGGCCGTGAGCGGCTGGAGGCGCGCCTGCACGAATACATCCGCAAGTACTCGGTGTACGACGCCATCTTCGTGCTCGATCTGCGCGGCGAGGTGCGTGCGGCCATCGGTGCGTCGCCTGAGACGACGGCCGGCGATCCGGCGCTGCTCGAACGCGCGCTCGCAGCCTCGGGTTACGTCGAACACTTCGGGCACTGCGCGCTGCTGCCGGGACGCGAGCGGGCGCTGGTGTACGCGCGACGCATCGACGATACCGACGGGCGGGCGCTTGGCGTGCTCTGTCTGTCCTTCCGTTTCGACGACGAAATGGCCGGCATCTTCCGTACCTTCCGTCGCCCGCGCGATCGGGCGGTCATGCTGCTGCTCGATGCCGACGGACACGTCATCGCCAGCAGCGATCCCGACCACGTGCCGCTGGGCCGCACACCGGAGGCCGCCACCGGCGCCGACGGTGCGCTGATCGACTTCGGCGGCCGCGAGTACATCGCCTGCACCTGCGAGGCGACCGGCTACCAGGGCTACGCGGGCCCGGGCTGGCGCGGCCATGTCATGGTGCCGGCCGAATCGGCCTTTCGCGAAGAGGCGGTCGCACTGCAGGGGGCGGGGGCACAGTCCTCCGGCCTGAACTGCAGCGAGCTGGCGGCCATTGAGGCGCAGGCGGGGGCGATCAAGGACGCGCTGAACCGGGTCGTCTGGAATGGTCAGGTGATGGCCGGCGGACGTCGTGGCGATTCGCTGAAGCTGAAGTCCATGCTGCAGCAGATCAGCGAAACCGGCGAGCGCATGCGCGCAGTGTTTTCGCGTGCGCTGGCCGCGCTGTCCGACACCATCATGTCGTCGACGCTGCAGGATCTGCAGTTCGTGTCGCGGCTGATGATGGACGTGATGGATCGCAATCTTTACGAGCGCGCCAACGACTGCCGCTGGTGGGCGCTGGCGCCGGCCTTGCGCGAGGCGCTCGCCAGCGGTCGCGGCGGCGCATCGCTCGGTGCACTGCTCGACGACATCAACCGGCTCTACACGGTGTACGACCGGCTGTTCGTCTATGGCGCAGACGGGCGCATCGTCGCCTCCAGCACGCTGTCCGGCGCGGTGGACGACACCATCGGCCGGCAGGTCGACGGGCGTGTCGTCGATGCGGTGAACCGGCTGACCAGCACGCAGAGCTATGCCGTGTCGCCCTTCGAAGCCAGTCCGCTGCATCGCGACGCGCCCACCTACATCTACCATGCGGCCATCCGCGCGCCGGCCGACGACACGCGCGTGGTCGGCGGCATCGGCATCGTGTTCGAATCGGCGCGCGAATTCAGGGCCATGCTGAGCGAGCTGCTGCCGGCGCGCGATGGCGTGTGGGCCGCCTTCTGCGAGCGCGATGGTCGCGTCGTCGCCAGCACGCGACAGGATCTCGCGCCGGGAAGCCGGCTGGATCTGGGTGAGCTCGCCGTCGGTCTCGACGCAGGCGCCAGTCGCCACGCGCTGATCGATTTCGACGGCGTGCGCCATATGGCCGGTGTCGCGCTGTCGGCGGGCTATCGCGAATACAAGACCACCGGCGATTACCGCAACGATCTGGTCGCCGTCGTCGCGCTGGCGTTGCCGGAGGTCTCCGGGGGCCGCAGCGACAACGCGGCCGGCACGGGCGAGGCCGAGAGCAGCGTGCGCCCGGGCGAGGGCGAGGAGTTCGCGGTGTTCCGCCTCGACGACCGGCACCTCGCGGTGAGCGCCAGCCAGGTGCTGGAGGCGGCCGACATCGATCGCGTACGCCGGATCGGCAGCGGCGAAGGACTGGTGGCCGGCGTGCTGCCGCTCGACGATGCGGGCGGGCTGGAACATGTGCCGGTGGTCAATCTGCGGGTGTTCTTCGACCTGCCGCGCGCCGACGGTCGCGGTCACGTCGTCGTCACGCACAGTGCGCGTGGTCGCCTCGGGCTGGTGGTGGACGATCTGATCAGCGTGACCGAGTGCGGCCCGAACGACATCCGGCCGGTGCCCGAGATGGTTGCCGGGCGCTTCCGCTGGCTCGACCGTCTCATCATCACCGGCCGCGACCGTCCGCTGGTGTCCGCACTCGACCTCGACGCGCTGTACGACATGCTGCGCGACCAGGTCCGCGGCGAGCTGTCGGACGCTGACTGCATGCTGCAGGACGAAGTGTTGAGTGCCTGATCGCGGGGGCAGGACGAAAAAAAGCCCGATCTGCGGATCGGGCTTTCTTCTGCAACCGGAGTGGTGGTGATGGGGGGACTTGAACCCTCGACCTACGGATTATGAATCCGTCGCTCTAACCAACTGAGCTACATCACCACGCGAAAGGACGCGGATTGTCGTTTAGACACCGGTACTTGTCAAGGACGGCGCAGCGGCCGGACAATCGCGGGTTGATTTCTCCTGGATGGGTTCGCACAGATGCAGCGGGACCTTGAATTCGATGTGGTGGTGGTGGGTGCAGGCCTGCCCGGCCTCGCACTGTGCGCGGCCTTGCGCCGCTCGCAGTTGTCGGTGGCGCTGGTCGAGGGGCGCATGCCCGAGTGGCCGGTCGGTGGCTGGGACGCGCGGGTGTATGCGGTCAGTCCGTCGAGTGCGCGCTTTCTCGACGCGGTCGGCGCCTGGGCGCATCTGGACAGCGGCCGCCTGCAGCCGATGACGCGCATCGAGGTGTTCGGCGACCGCGGCGCGCGGCTCGACTTTTCCGCCTTCGACGTCGGTGTCGGCGAACTGGCGTGGATCGCCGAATCCAGCCTGATCGCGCGCGAACTGTGGGAAGGCGTCAAGCGGCAGGCCAACGTGACACTGCTGTGTCCGGCGCGGCCGCTGTCGCTGACCGTCGCCGACGGTCGCTCGCGGCTGGCGCTGGAGGACGGTCGGGTGCTCGACGCCGCGCTGGTGGTCGGCGCCGATGGCGTCAATTCCTGGGTGCGCGCGCAGGCGGGGCTGGAAGCACGCCTCACCGATTACGAGGAACTGGGCGTCGTCGCCAACTTCCGCTGCGAGAAACCGCATCTGGGCACCGCCTGGCAATGGTTCAGGCCGGACGGCGTGCTGGCGTTCCTGCCGCTGCCCGATCAGCACATGTCCATGGTGTGGTCCGCACCGGAAGCGACCGCGCGCGAATTGCTGCAATACGACCCCGCTACGCTGGCGACGCAGGTGGCAGCGGCGGGCGACCACGTGCTCGGTGCGCTCGAACTGGTGACGCCGGCAGCGGGGTTTCCGCTGCGGCTGATGCAGGTGCCCAAGGTGGTCGCGCCCGGCGTCGCGCTGGTCGGCGACGCGGCGCATGCGATCCATCCGCTGTCCGGCCACGGCGTCAATCTGGGGTTTGCCGATGTGCGCGTGCTGGCCGAAGTGCTGGCGGACGCCGACCGCAGCGTGCTCGGCGACGTGCGTCTGCTGCGTCGTTACGAACGTAAGCGGGCGGAAGAGGTGAATGCGATGCAGCTCACCACGCACGCGTTGCACGAGCTGTTCCGGCCGCAGTGGCAGGCGCTGTCCTGGTTGCGCAACAGCGGACTGAACCTGACCCGGCGCCTGCCTGTCGTAAGGAATGCGCTGGTACGCTACGCACTCGGCTGAGTACTCACAACCGGCGCGCAATGATGCGCGCTCTCACAAGGAAACTACATGTCCATCAAGCACACCGCAGCGCTGCTGTGCGCACTGGCTGCATCGACCGCCTGGGCGGGGCCGGAAGACACGATCAAGGCCGCAGTCGAGTCCACGCTGGGCGCCGGTGCCAAGGTCGAAGGCGTCACCAAGACGCCGTATCTGGGTCTGTATGAAGTGCGCGTCGGCGGAGAGATCCTCTACACCGACGAGAAGGCGAACTACCTCATCCTCGGCGAAATCCTCGACGCGAAGACGCGCCAGAACATCACGCAGGCACGCGTGAACCAGCTGTCGGCGATCAACTTCGCCGAGCTGCCGCTGGACGTCGCGATCAAGCAGGTGCGCGGCAACGGCAAGCGCGTCATCGCCACTTTCGAAGACCCGAACTGCGGCTACTGCAAGAAGCTGGCGAAGGAACTGCTGACGCTGAACGACGTGACCGTCTACACCTTCCTGACGCCGGTTCTCGGCCCGGATTCGCAGAAGAAGTCGGAAGCGATCTGGTGCGCCGGTGACCGCCAGAAGGCGTGGAGCGACTGGATGACCGCCAACGTCGCGCCGGCTGCCGCGTCTGCATCCTGCGACACCGCCGGTCTGCAGAAGTCGGTTGCGCTGGGCGAGAAGTACCGCGTGCGCGGCACGCCGACCATCTTCCTCAGCAATGGCGAGCGCATTCCGGGCTACGTGCCGGTGGCGCAGCTCGAAAAGCGCATGGCGGGCGTGAAATAAGGGCAGCCGCTGCCGGCGGGGCCGTCGGCCCCGTGCCGGATGCTTACTGCACCGTGCAGGAGGCGTCCGAATCGCTGCCCAGGCCGGTGCTGCCATTCATGCCGGCCGGACCGGGGCGGGCCGCGGTGGACGAGGGCAACGACTCGTTCAGGCCCGGATCTTCGGGCAGCGGCTGCGGCGCCGATTTGCTGCTCGACACGACGCCCGCCTGACCGACTTCGAAGGTCTTGCTGCCGGCGTCGTTCTTCACTTCGATGCTGCCTTCCTCGACGTCGAACACCAGCGCCGGTTCGCCGGGTTTTCCGTCCTTTGCCTCCTCCAGCGCCTTGATGCAGGCGGGGTCATCCTTCGTATTCTCGTCGCACAACAGCATGCCGAAGCGCGTGCCGCGGATGCCAATCGTGGCCGTCACCGTGCTCGCGCGGTAGCCCTCGCGATTGCGTTTGCCGATCAGGCCGGTCACCGCACGCAGGCCGCCCTTGACCAGGCTGTACAGCAGGCTGTCCTTCTCGGGCTTCGCCTCGTCGAAGGCGTAGCCGTCAATCTTCACCTGGCTGCGTGGCTTCAGCGCGAGCGACGAGCCGTCACCGAATTCGATGCGCGCCACCGTGGTCTTTTCAGTGGTGATGACGTCGCCGGTGTAGATCGACGAATCGCGTCCGAGGATGCGCGTCTTGTTGTCGGCGGTCTGCACGTACATCGTGCCGGACAGATAGCTCACGCGGCCGGCGGCCGGTGTCGGCGTGGTCTGCGCAGCCAGTGGCGCGGCGACGAATGCCGCGGTCAGCACGAGCAGGCGAGGGTCGAGGGTGCGGGCGTTCATGGACGGACTCCTTAACGGCACTGCAGGCGGCTGGCGCGGAAGTCGCGCAGCGGCTGGTCGAATTGCGGGCCCGATGCGGTGGCGATGTCGCTCAGTGCATCCACGCTTGCGACATTGATCGGTGCGCTGACCTGCGGCGGCGTCGCCGGTAGCACGATGCGCGGCGGCTGGAACACTTCCGGCAGCAGCGTGGTGGCGATCACCTGAACCTGCGGCTGCGTCACGGCCGGTTCCGAGGTGACGGCGAAACTGATGTTGAACACGGCCGTGCCGCTGCCCAGGCTCAACGTGAAGCGGGCGCTGTCAGTGCCGTTGAAGCCAGCGTTCGCCGTGTAGATCCAGCCCGCCGCTTCGCCACTGACCGTGCCGTTCTGCGGCAGACCGGTCAGCACGGCGCCCGAGCGCAGACTGAAACTGAATGGCGTGCCACCCTGCGCGGCGTAACTGCGGTTGATCACCGGCTGCGAGGTCGGGGAGAAGCTCAGCGTGCCGGCGCCGCCGATGCGGTCGAAGATGTCCGGTGGCAGGTCGCCGCCCAGTTCCATCGTCGCGTCGGCACCGATGACGAAGCTGCCGGCGCCGGTATTCGCGATGCCGCCGGTCAGGCCCAGATTGCCCGAACTGGCGCTCACTTCACCGAAGTTGGACAGCAGCACGCCGATGTTCGAGCTGCCGCCACCCACCGTACCTTCGAGCGTGCCACGGTTCACCAGACTGCCGCTGCCGCCGACCGCGGCGTTGCTGCCGACCCCGAGCGACGCGCCTGTGGCGACGATGAGTTGCGCGCCGCCGCTCATGTTGACCCGGGTGCCGGCATCGATCAGGCCGCTGTCGGCAATGGTCAGGCGCGCGCCGGCGAGGTTGAGCGATGCGCCGTCGAGCAGCGCATCGCCATTGACGATGACACTGCGGCCGGCGCCGCCGATCGAACCAGAGGTCCAGACGAGGTTCTCGGCAACGGTCAGCGTACCGGTGCCGCCGATGTTGCCGGCCACGGCGAGCGAACCGAAGCTGGCGTTGCTGTTGAAATTGACGAGCGTGTTGCCGCTGACGCGTGTAGTGCCGCCGACCGAATAGACGCCATTGACGTTGAACAGGCCGCCGGAGAAAGCGGTGAATTCGACGTCGCCGGCACCGGTGATTGACGAACCGGGGCCGAAGTCGCGGAAGGCATCGCGGAAGCGCAGCGTGGCGCCGGCGTCGACCGTATAGTCGCCGCTGTCGGCGCGGGGACCCGACAGATCGGTGTCGTGAGCAAGCACCGATAGGGTGCCGCTGCGTACCTGCACGTCGCCGTCGTTCGCGAAGATCATGCCGCCGCCGCTGCCGAACTCGACCGTGCGGTTGGCGTCGACGACGATGCTGCCGGTGTTGTTCAGCCGTGTCGTCGTCAGATTGCCGCCGCTACCCGGCAGCACGTTCAGCGTGCCGCTGTTGGTGAACAGATTTCCGGTCAGCGCCCCACCGGCGTAGTTCAGCGTACCGGCGTTGTTCAGTGCGTCACCGAAGTTCAGCGTGCCGCCGGTCAACGACAAGGTTCCGCCATTCAGGATCGTGGTCGGCGCATTCAGCGTGCCACCGGTCAGCGTCAGCGAGTTGGCGTCACCTATGGTCAGCCCGGCCAGCGTAAGGGCCGGGTTCGCGTTCAGCACGACGTTGGCGCCGCCAGCAAGGTTGATGAACACCAGGTCGTTCAGGCCCGGCAGCGCGTCACCAGTCCAGTTCGCCGCGTCCATCCAGTTCGACGTGCCGCCGCCGCCGTCCCAGCAGATGCCGCCACAGCTGATCAACATGTAGCGGAGGTTCAGACGGTTGGCCGAAGTGGCAAGGGTATAGTCGGCCGGCAGGCGCTGCGTGGTGAAGCGGCCGATCAGGCCGCCATCGGCCTGGACGATGTTGGTGTCGACGCCCACGCGGCTGTAGCCGCCCGCTTCGCTGACCTCGAGCGTGCCGGCGAGGGTGGCCGTGCCGCCGACCTGCAGGCGCCCGGTCGTTCCGAAGCCGATGCGGGACACCAGCGTGGCTCCGGCGCCCTGCTCGTAATTGCCGCTGAGTTCCAGCGCGCCGGCGTAAAGGTCGATCGTACCGGCGTTCTGCAGCGAGGCGGCCAAAACGGAAGAGCCGTCCAGCCGCTTCTCCAGCGTGCCGCTGTTGCGAATGAGCAGGCTGCCCGGCGCATTCCAGGCCACGTCGGCAACCTGGCCGAGAGCGGTGCCGGCGCTGCCCATTTCGAGCAGACCCGCGTTGTCTATCGTATTGTCGCCGTGCAGGTGGATGTTGTTCACCAGCGACAGCCTGCCCTGGTTGTTCAGCGCGATGCCCGACAGGTCAGCGTACTGCTGGCCTCCGACATTGAGCGACGCGCCGCTGGCGATCGTGACATTGCGCGGCATGGACGGCGTCTGGACGTAGAGCGGACCTACAGCGGCGTCGTATCCGTTCACGATGCCGTTGGCCAGCACGCCGTCGGCGATGGTCGATCCGCTGCCGGTGAAGGTGAGCGTGCCGGTACCGCCGAGCACCGAATAGTTCGCCAGGTCCCCAGCGACCCAGTCCATGTCAAGCCGGTTCAGACGAGTGCTGCCGTTGAAGTTCAGCACGCCGCCGCGCACAGTCAGCGTGTTGGCGAAGTTGAGCGCCTGGGCGAAGTCGGCGCGGCCGGCGTTGATGCGCGTGGTGCCGGTGCCGGCGACGGTGTAGCTGCCACTGACGTTTACCTGTGCGCCGGAGAACTCGACCGTGCCCGCACCGTCGATGTCGCTGCCCGCCCCCAGCGTGCGCCGGCCAGCGCCGAAGGCCAGCGTCGCGTTGTTGGTGTAGCGGCCGGTGTCGGTGGCGCGGTCGGCGTTCGACACGCGGATGTCCAGACGGCCGCCATTGACCTGCACCGAGCCGAGATTGTCGAAGCTGTAGTTGCCTTCCAGCCGCTGCTCACCTCCGCCACCCTTGATCAAGGTGCCGGCATTGACGAAGCGCGACAGCGGGCCGCTGTGGGTTCCTAGCGCGAGCGCGTTGCCGTCGGACAGGTCGATCACCCCGTCTGCTTCGTTGATCAGCGCCCCGCCATCGCCGTCGCTGGTCGAATAGAAGTGCAGCAGTGCGCCGCTGGCCAGACGCAAGGTGCCGCTGTTGTGCCAGTCCACGCTAATGCCGAAACCCAGTCCGCCGGAGCCGGTGGCGGTGGTGAGTCCGGCCGTGGTGAAGATGCCCGCACCGTCGAGGTCGGCTTGGTCGCGCCAGTCGAACGTGTCGCTGACGGTGAGGCTGCCATTGGTGCGCAGGGTCACGCCCTCGCCGCCGGAGAGCGCGAGCCGGCTGACCGTCACGTTGCCGTCGAACTGGCTGAAGCCGCCGATCTGACGGAGGCCGGCGAAGCTTGCCTGACCGCCGACGTTGAGCGTGCCGCCGCTCAGCACCAGGTCGCCCGCCACCGCGGACGCGACGCTGCCGTTAGTGGATTGGCCGGTGATGGTAAGCGCACCGCCGGTGATGGTGAGTGTGCTGCCGGCGACCGTGTTGAGCCCCGCGATGCGCTGGTCGCCCCCGGTCAGCATGACCTGGCCACCGCTGGCCAGGCTGATGAATACGAGATCGTTCAGGCCGGGTAGCACATTGCCGGTCCAGTTCGCGGCATCGGTCCAAAGATTGGTGCCTGCGCCGCCGTCCCAGCAGATGCCGCCGCAGGCGATGGCATTGAAGCTGAGGCGCAGCGCGTTGGCGCTCTGTGTGCTCGTGTAGCCGGCGTCCGGCAGGGTCACCGTGGCGAAGCTGCTGCTCACGCCGGCGCCGGTGGTGATCAGGTCGATGGCCACTGTTTCGCGAACGTAGCCCGGCGCTTCCGATACGACCAGTGCGCCGCCGAGCGTCGCGCTGCCGCTGACCGCGAGCTGGTCGTACTCGCCGGCGGCGTTGCCGCCGATGGCCATCAGCAGCCGGCCGCCGCTGCCCTGCACGTAGTTGCCGGTCACCCGCATCGTGCCGTGCGTGTAGACGCCATTGAACAGATCGCCGATGCGCATCGTGCCGTCGTTGCGCAAGGTGTTGCCCGCGCCGACGTCCACCGTGCCGAAGCCTTCGATCAGGCCGCTGGCGGCGTTGGTGAAACCGCCGATCCGGCGCAGCGTCGCACCGCTGTCTATGAAGCTGCTGCCGTTATGCGTGAGACTGCCGCCGAATTCGAGCAGGGCGCCGGCGACCACGTCGAGACGACCGTTATGCACGAAGGTGCCGCCGCCCGGCGCACCGGAATAGCCGATGCCGAAGCGCAGGCTGCCGCTCTCCACCATGATGTCGCCGTCGTTGATCACGTTGGCGTAGTTCGCGGTGCCGCCGGGGATGCCGAGGGTGCCGATGCTGGTTTCGCCGCCGCCGCTCTTGCGGATGGTGCCGCTGGCGAGGTTGTTCAGCGTCAGCGTGCCGACGCCGACCGAGCGGTCGCCGAAGCTGAAGTTGCCGGTGATGTCGACCAGCCCCGCGTTGTCGACGCGGGCGTTGCCGACGACGTCGATGTGGCCTTCCTGCCAGGCCAGCGTGCCGAAGTTGCTCAGCGTGCCGGCGCCGAAGCGCTTGTAGCTGGTGCCCTGCACGTCGTCGCTGCCGGTGGTGCTGAGGGTCAGTGTGGCCCCATTGGCGACGACAAGGTTGCCGGTCAGGGTGCCGCGCGTCCAGCCGCTCTGTCCGGTGAGTGTGGCGCTGCCGCTGCCGGCGAAGGTGCCGCCGTTCCAGTTGTAGCGACCGATGGCCGACGCTGCGTTCACCGTCAGTGTGCCGCCGGTCTGCGTAAGGTTCGCCGCCTGGAAGCCGGCCTGGGCAATCACCTGGGCGTTGCCGGCCAGTTCGAGATTGGCGATCGAGGTCGGCGCCGTCATCGTGAAGCGGGCCGAGTCCTGCACGCGCACGGCGAAGCTGCCGTCGGCGATGGCCGGTGCGGTCGACGCCGCGGTGGCGATCGCCGACTCGATGAATTCGATGCGACCGCCGCCGTCGAACTGGCCGGTCGTGTCGAGCAGGTAGCTCGCGCTGCCGCCGTAACGCACGGTGGCACCGAGCGCGACGTCGATGACGCCGGCGTTGGTCGCGCCGCCGGTCAGCGTCATCGATCCGCTCGCGTTGCGTACGGTCGCGCCCTGGCGGATGTCGACGCGTCGCGTCGAACTGCGCGTGCCGGCTGAGTATTCGAAGGTCGACCCGGCGGCGAAGATGGAACTGCCGCTGCCGACCATGTCGCCACCGGTCCAGCTCGAACCGGTGCCGGTGAAGGTGACCGCGCCCGAGCCGCCGAAGCTGCCCGAGGACAGCAGCAGGCGGGCGATCGAGGTCTGCGCGTTGGCGGTGAAGCTGCCACCGCCGATCGTAAGATCGCCGGCCAACGTCGACACCGCCTGACCGTTCGCGCCGCCGCTGACCGTCAGCGTGCCGCCGCTGATCGTCAGCGTGTTGCCGGCGGTCGTCGTGAGCGACGAGATGGTGTGCGCGCCGCCGGTGAGCTGCACATTGACGCCGTTTTCGAGATCGATGAACACGAGGTCGGTGATGCCCGGCAGCAGATCGGTGGTCCAGTTCGCGGCGTCCGTCCACAGCAGCGTACCGGCGCCGCCATCCCAGCAGACGCCGCCGCAGATCGCGCCAGCGTAGCTCAGCACGTGACGGTTGCCGACCGTCAGCGTGCTGTAGCCGGACGGCAGCGTGACGCTGGCGAAGCTGCCGCTCAGTGTGTTGGCGCTGACGATGTCGGTCTGCAGCGCAGTCGGCTGGTAGCCGGCCAGTTGGGTGACAGCCAGCGTGCCACCCAGCGTGGCCGCGCCACTGACGATCAGTGCGTCGGTGCCGGCACTGCCGCGCTCGATCTGCAGTGTGCCGTCGGCGGCCTGCACATACTGCCCGGTGATGCGCAGCGTGCCGATGCTGTTCGCGCCGCCCGGCGCGACGACGCCTCGATTCAGCAGACCGGTGCTGCCGACGATCAGCGTGCCGTGGCCGGCGATGGTGCCGGTGCTGGTCAGTGCGCTGCCGCTGGTGCTGAAGCTCGTGCCGGACAGCAGTTGCAGCACACCCGGGTTGTTCGTGAAGCCGTCGGCCATGACAGCGCCCTGTGCCACGGTGAAGCTGCCGGTGTTGATGAAGCGGATCGGGCTCCAGAAGTTGAAGGTGCCGTTGCCCTGTTTCACCAGCGTGCCGGCATTGACGAAACTGCCGGCACTGCCGCTCTGATACCACGCGCCGGCGTTGGTATTGCTGGCCGTATCGATGTACAGCGTCGCGCCGGCGGCATTCGTGAAGGTGGCGTTGCCGCCGAGATAGAAGTAGCCGCCCGGCTTGTAGAGGCTGCTGTTGCCCGAGGCGTTGGTATGTACCATCGAGCGGCCGTCCAGGCCAAAGGAGCTGTTGCCGGAAATCTGGAGTACGCCACTCACGGTCAGCGTGCCACTGCCGCTGACATCGCCGCCGGTCCATTCATAGCGCCCCGACAGCTCATTGCTGCCGCTGCCTGCAAGATGGCCACCGCTCTGACGTACGGTGATGCCGAGGTCGAGGCCATCGGCCAGCATCAGCGTACCGCCGCTGATCACCAGCGGACCGCTGCCGGAGAAGGTTGCCGTCGCGGTCGCGTTGGCCGTCACGTTGTTGCCAGGGGCGGTGACGATTTCGAGGCTGCCGGCGCCGCCGATGACATGGCTGCCAGCGAGCAGGTGGGCCGGTGATCCCGTGCTGATCACGCCCAGCGTGACGCGCCCCTGTTCGATCTGCAGCGTACCGTTCTGCGTCAGCGTGGCCAGGCCGAAGCTGCCGAAGTCGAGGCGGCCGCTGCCCGACTTGATCAGCGTGCCGGTATTCACGAAGCTGCCCGCGCTGCCGGCGTCGTGGTCGATGTACATGACGCTGCCGCTGCCGGCCACGTCCAGCCGCAGTACGCCGCTGTTACGGAACACGGCGCCGTTCTCCAGATTGAAGCCGCTGGCCGATGTGTTGGCGATGCGGCTGGCGCCGCTCGAATTGACGTGGTCGAGCAATGTGCCGTCGCGCAGATAGACCGTCGTGTTGCCGGTCTGCAGGAAGCGGCCACGTTGCGTCAGCGTACCGCCACCGTTGATCGTGCCGCCGGTCCAGCTCAGGTCGCCGGTCACCTCGGCGGTGTTTGCGCTGCCGATGGACAGCGTGCCGCCGCTCAGTTCGAGGTCGGTTGCGACCGTCGTGCCATGGCCCAGTACCAGCGTACCGCTGCCGACGGCCAGAACGCCGCCGCCATTGAAGGCGAAGCCGCTGGCGGTGGTCGTGCTCCCGGCGCGCACCAGAACGCGTGCATTGTCGGCGATCGTCATGCTGCCGCCGAGCGCGATCGATGTTCCACCGAACTCTACCGTGCCGGCATTCACCGCGAAGCTGCCGTTCTGGTCGAAGGCGAGTGAGCCGTAACTGCCGAAATCCACGCGACCTTCGCCGCTCTTCACCAAGGTGCCGGCGTTCTCGAAGCGACCTCCGCTGCCCGAGTCGTGGTCAATGTACATGATGCTGCCGGCGCCGGCGGTATCCAGCGTCAGCACGCCGGTATTGCGGAAAACGGCACCATTCTCGACGTTGAAACCGCTGCTCGACGCATTGGCGATGCGGCTTTCGCCGGCTGTGTTCGTGTGCAGCATCTGCAGGCCGTCGCGCAGATAGACCGTGGTGTTGCCGCTCTGAATGAATGCGCCATTCAGCGTCAGTGTCCCTGCGGTGACCAGATCGGCTGCCCGCACGGTGCCGCTGTTCCAGACGAAGTCGTCGTTCATCGTCGCCGAACCGGTCAGCGACAGCGTGCCGGATGCCTGCGTGTAGGCCACGTCGATGCGGGCGCCATCGGCCAGCGTCAACGTACCGCCCTCGTTCAGAAGCTGACCGTCACCGGCGAAGCGCGCTGTGGCGCTGATCGTGCTGGAGTGCGAACTGGTGAGCTGCAGCGCGGTACCGTCCGCCAGTGTGGTGTTGCCGGACAGCAGATGGCCGCTGCCGCCCTGGACGATGATGCTGCCCTGCTGGAGGTTGAGCTGACCGGCCTGCTGCAGGCGGGTCGGGTTGTAGATGTAGAGGGCGCCGCCGCCGGTCTTGTTCAGCGTGCCCTGGTTGTGCAAGGTCCCGCCTGCGCCGCTGCTGTAGTAGGTGCCGAAGTTGCCGCCGCTGGTATCCACCGTCAGCACGGCGCCAGCGGCATTGCGCAGTTCGCTGCTTCCGCTCAGGTAGAAATAGCCGCCCGTCTTGGCGATGCGGCTGTTGCCACTGGCATTGGTGTGTACCAGCGTCGTGTCGTTCAGCCCGAAGGAGTTGCTGCCGCCGCCCACGTTCAGTACGCCGCTCAGCGTGAAGGTGCCGCCGCCGCCGATGTTGCCGCCGGTCCAGTCGAAGTCGCCGCTTGCTGCGGTCGAGCCGGCAACGTTCAGGGTGCCGCCGCTGAGCGCGACGTCGGAACTCAAGCTGCTCAGGTTCAGGTTCAAGGTGCCCGACACCACCTCGATCCGCGTCTGTCCCTGGTCGGCGTTCAGATTGGCGGTGTGGCCAGCCACCCGCAGCAGCGACGAAGGCATCGCGAGTGCCGCGTTGTAGTTGACCGTGCCGCCGCGGATGTCGATCGCGTCGAACGCCAGCCCGGCACCGGCGAAGGTGCTGGTGCCGTTGTTCTGCACGAAGCTGGCGATGTGACCGGATGCGTTCGTCGTGAAAGCACTGCTGCTGTTCAGCGTCACCGCGTTGAGATCGAGCGGTCCCTGCGTGATCAGCTGTCCGCTGCCGTTGAGCGTGAGGTTGCCGGCGACCATGGTTTCGCCGACCACCGTCAGCGAGCCGCCGCTGATGGTCAGGTGTTCCTGCGAAATCAGCTCGCCGACGGTCCAGGTGCCAGACGAGAGGGTGACCGTGGGCGTGTAGCCGACGCGGTCGATGAGCACCGACATCGAGGCGCTGTTCGGGGCGAAGCCGAGCGACCAGTTGGTGCCGGTGCTCCAGTCACCGTTGCTGTTGGACACCCACTCGTTCACCTCTCCCGGCAGCGCCTCGCCGGTGGCCAGCAGATAGGTGCCGACGCCGTAGAAACTGTCGTAGCCGAAGCCCGCGGGCACGTTCAGCGCGGCGAACACCGAAGTACCCGAACGCGTGGTGTAGCGGATGAGCGGGAAGGCTTCGCTGCTGTCCGGCGTGAAGCCGTTCGTATGGGCGACCTGCAGCGTGCCGCCGAAGGTCAGCGCGCCATTGACGTCGAGGGCGCCGTGCCCGGTCCCGCGTTCGACGCCGCCGATGTTGAAGCGCAGCGTTCCGCTCGCCGTCAGCACCAGATTGCCGGTGAGGTTCAGCACGCCGTCCTCGGCGAATATCGTGCCGGAGTTGGTCAGCGTGCGTCCGCTGGCGTCGACGTTTCCGGCGCCGCGCAGCAGGCCGGTATTGATGAAGCTGTCGCCGGCGTGGAAGCGGCCGCCGGCGAGGTGCAGCGTGCCGGCGTTGGTCCACACGTCGGACGAATTCCAGCTGTTCAGCGAGATTTCCTTGCCGGCACTTCCCGCAACGATGGTGCCGTTGTTGACGCCGCCGTTGCCGAAGTAGACGTAGCCGCCATTGGGGCCGGCGACGGTGACGCCACTACCGAGGGTGAGGGCGGTGGTGTAGCCGATGACGTTGTTGGCGCGCACGGCGTTGTGCGACCCGC